>JAURMS010000231.1 GCA_030830595.1 Gammaproteobacteria bacterium
CGAAGCGCGGACGGAGGAGCTGAATGACGTGGTGCAGTGCTACCAGGAGGCCCGGCACCAGGGCCGGCAGCATGAGTTCGACGACCATCACACGATTAAGGGTCGAGGTGGTCAGCACCACTACCGCGCCAAGCGAGCTCTGCACCAGGCCCAGCCGGATGATGCCAGGCCAACCGAGGGGAGCGGCGCTCACGCTGCCACCCCCAGTCCACGCAGCGCCCAGGCGCTGACCATCATGCCGGAGACATACAGGGCCACGCCGAAACCGCTGAACCATACCGCCTGAAGCCTCGGCTGCTGCAGGAACCTGGGCATCAGGGCAGCCTGCAAAAGCAGCAGGCCCGCCACCGCCAGCGCGTGGGCGGGTCGACCCCAGGACACCAGCAGGGCCACCACCACGCACTGCGGCAGGGCCATGGCGAGACAGGCGAAACGGGCAGCCCGCTGGACACCGAGCTGAACCGGCAGGGAGGCCACATCCATGCGGCGATCACCCTCGATGGACTTGAAATCGTTGAGCGTCATGATGCCGTGGGCACCGAGGCTGTAGAGGAGCGCAAGCAGCCAGATACTCGCGCCCGGCATCATGCCGTTCAACATCACCGCCGCACCGGTCACCCAGGCCAGCCCCTCGTACGACACGCCAACCGCGAGGTTGCCCCACCAGCCATTGCGCTTCAGGCGCAGCGGCGGTGCGCTGTAGGCCCAGGCCAGGGCGAGTCCTGCCATGCTGGCCCACAGGACCCAATGGCCCAGCAGGCTGGCGAGCACCAATGACAGGCCGGTCCAGCCGAGCGCGATCATGAGGCCCCAGCGCCCGGGCACGCGCCCCGACGGAATCGGCCTGTCTGGCTCGTTGATGGCATCCACCTCGCGGTCGAACCAGTCGTTCACCGCCTGGCTGGTGCCACAGACCAGGGGCCCCGCGAGCAGGATGCCAGCCAGCACCAACCAGGCCTTGCCGGCAAGCGGCACTCCCGATGAAATGGCGCCGCAGGCAAATGCCCACATCGGCGGAAACCAGGTGATCGGCTTCAGCAGCTCGAGAACGGCAGCTGGGGAGGGTCGGGCGGGGCCTGCCGCCAGCGCGGCCGGACGCAACACGTACTACTCCTCCTGGGCGTCGCCCGACTCGCCGAGCCCGTAACGGCGGAGCTTGACGTAAAGGCTCTGACGACTGAGGCCGAGCATCTCGGCAGCCGAGGCCCGGTTGTCACCGGTCACCTCCAGCGCGGCTTCGATGCACAGCCGTTCGATGACGTCGGTAGCCTCCCGCACCAGCTCCTTCAGGGAGACACGTCCGACCAGCTCGGTCAGCTGCTGGACGGAGCGCGGGAGGTGGCCCTCAGTGCGGGTGTCCCGTCCGAGCCTCGGACCCACATTGCGAATCACGAAACCGTGACAGGGCGTATCGGGGTCGGTCACCGCAACGGCCGATATCTCGACCTCGCTGGCCGCGCCGAATTCGCCCCTCAGGGTCGTGGCGAACAGCTTCACCGAGCCATGCCGGCGCAGGTTGGCCAGCAACACGTTCAGGTCGACCCCCGGCCGACCGAACCAGCGATCGAGGGACTGGCCCCGAGCCTGTTCGAGTTGGGAGACCTGCGACAGGTCGAGAAAGGAGCGATTGGCGAGAACGACCTTGCCATCGAGGTCGGTCACCACCATGGCATCTGGCGAGCTCTCGATGACCTGCAGCATGCGCAGCTTTGCAGCGTTCGGGGCCTCGCCAGCGCCCCTGTGCGGACTCAGACGCACCAGGAACAGCGACGTGCCTTCCTGCTGGAAGACAGAAGCGGACACGGACAGCGTGCCGGAACGATCAGCCTGCCTGACCTGCACCGCGTCGGCCCGGCCAGCGACTTTCACTGCATCGAGCAGGTCGCTAACGATCCGTGAGCCCTCTTCGTCGAGTGCGCGCGGGAAGGACTGCCCGGTCAGGCGCCGCGCCGGCTCACCCAGCAGGGCCGCTGCAGCGGGGTTCACCTCGACGATCTTGCGGTTGCCGGCATCGATGATCAGGAGGGCTTCGCTGGCCATCTCGAACAGCAACCGATAGCGGGTCTCGGCATGACGCAGGCGCCAGTAATCCTGCTCGATGGCCTGCTGAGCATCGACCAGGCGCTGCTGCAGTTGCGCGATGCCCCGCAGGTCGCGCCCCACGGCAATGATCCGCCCGGTGCGGCCACAGGGGACTGCCGAATACATGACCGGCACGTCGGTACCGGTTGGCGTTGGATGATTCACCTGTCTCCAGCGCGGAGGACGGCCCGCTGCTGCATCGGCGAGCATGGCCTCTATCTTCGGGCGGCTTTCGACCGTGACGGTGTCGATCCATGGCCTGCCGATCCACCCCTCGAAGCCCTCGGTCGACATGTCCTCGGTGCCAAAGGCGAGGTCCTGGATCAGGCCGCGCGCGTCGATGACCAGCGCCACATCACTGGTCGCCTCCAGCACGCGCCCCGAATCGGTGGCCGTCAGGCCGGACAACGAGGTTTCTGCAGCCGAAAAACCGGTCATGCCGGTCTGCTTCACTTTCATGTCAGTCGATACGGTCGGCCGATCCACCGGCTCAACCTGGGAATTGCTCGACAATTTCACCTCTATCCATTCAGTCTTGCTTGGCGCAGCCGACATCCAGTGCATCGGCAGCGCGCACCGCTTCACGCGCATCGATCGCGGTCAGGTCGGCGCCCACCTCCGTGGCCAGGCCAGGATCGCTGAGAAAGGGCATGCCCCCGACCATGATGCGAAGGTTTTCGTTACAGGAGCAGCTGCGTAAGCGCTCGATCTGCCGGCTGAGATCCTCAAGGAAGCGGTGGCATTGCACCGACAGGCCGACCAGGTCGTACCAGTGTTCGCTGACTGCGCGCACCGGCTGATTCGCGGTATCGGCGGCACCCGGCCCATCCACCTGCCAGCCCGCTCCACGCAGGCAATGCCCCAGGATTCCCACCGCCAGGGTGTGTTGCTCGCCGGGACCCACCGACAGCCAGGCACGCCGCGCAGCGACCGCACCCTCGAGCGACGGCACCGGGCTGTCGGGCGTCAGCATCCGCATGGCCTGCTGCATGCGCCCTACACCGACCGTAACCGCTGCGAAATCACAGCTGTCCTGTTCCCACTGCACCCCGAGCGCCCGCGCCGCCGGGGCAATCACTTCCAGCAGGAGGGTTTCGTGGCTGGCGCCCGCCTGGCGCAGCGATTCCAGGAAACCATGCAGGGCGAGCGCGTCCCGTTCCACTGAGCAGCGGGTGAAGTACTCGACATCCTCACGGCGTATCCAAGAGGAGGCGTTCCCGGTCGGGCTCCGCACCCCACGCGCCGCCGCAAGGCGGGGAACGACCTCCCACTCGACCATTCCCTGCACCGACGGACTTTGAACAGCCCGGCGAGAACTACCGCCGATCACGTCACCCCCACAATCGGTCATGACCTGCCTCCCCGCAGAGCCCCTCGGACTCCTTGTCTCTCATGAGTTGACACCATGCGTCAACCAAAAAAGACACAGTTGGCATTTTGCGACGCAACAGAAACTGACTCCCGGGACGCCGCGCCCGCAAATCATCCTCTGCCGGGGCAAATTGTGTCAACTTTTATTTACGTCATTTATTGTTGACAGTCTTCCGGCCCATGCCTACAGTGGATATCGCGAGGTTGAGGGGGGAGTAGACATATATATGCGTGATGCCTCGAGCCATCCCGGCAGGGCGTCTGTCCTGTACACGACCGAGCAGCGGATCCGCCGGGACGCCTCGCCCTGGACCCGTGTGCAGGGCGTCTTGGCCATCGCCCAGTTTGTAGTCTTCCTGGTGAGCCTCTCGCTGGTGCTCCGCTACCTGGGCACCGGGATCGGATACGAAGTCGCCACCTTGTCTGTGGTGGCCAAGACCGCCGTCCTCTATTCCATCATGGTGACCGGTGCGCTCTGGGAACGCGACGTGTTCGGGCAGTACCTGTTCGCCCCCGCCTTTTTCTGGGAAGACGTGGTGAGCATGCTGGTGATCGCGCTCCACACCGCCTATCTCGGCGGGCTGTGGCTGGGCATCGAGCCGCGTGAGCAAATGCTCACCGCCCTGGCGGCCTATGCGGCCTACGTGGTGAATGCAGGGCAATTCCTCCGCAAGCTGCGCATGTCGCGCTCGGAGCTGGTCGGGGTACGCAGCCTGTCCAACATCGGCTCGGGAATCGTCCGGTGACGTTGGCGGCCATTCCCTGCCGGACTGAAGCCCGCCCGGTCCTGAGGGAACGTGGCCAGCGCGAGGTGTTCTGCGGCCTGACCGGTATCGTCTGGCTGCATAGAAAGATGCAGGATGCGTTTTTCCTGGTGGTGGGATCCCGGACCTGTGCGCACCTGATCCAGTCGGCAGCCGGGGTGATGATCTTCGCGGAGCCGCGCTTTGGCACGGCGATCCTGACCGATCGTGACCTGGCCGGACTGGCCGACGCCAACGACGAGCTGGACCGGGTCTGTGCGAGCCTGCTCGAGCGAAGGCCGGACATCAAGACCCTGTTCCTGGTGGGTTCCTGTCCGTCCGAAGTCATCAAGCTCGACCTGGCCACGGCCGCCGAGCGACTCAGCCGCCGTTTCCTGCCACAGGTGCGAGTGCTCAGCTATTCCGGTTCCGGCATCGAGACCACCTTTACCCAAGGCGAAGACAATGCACTGCGGGCCATGGTGGAAAGCTGCCCGCATGACGATGCCCGGCAGCTGCTGGTGGTGGGCTGCCTGGCCGATGTCGTAGAGGACCAGTTCCAGCGGCTGTTCGACCAGCTGGGGATCGGTCCGGTGAGCTTCCTGCCGGCCCGCCGGGCCGCCGAGCTCCCCTTCGTGGGCAGCGGCACCAGGGTGCTGATGGCCCAGCCCTTCAACGGCGAGACAGGAAGGGCTTTGACCGCGCGCGGCGCGAGGATCCTTTCCGCACCCTATCCGCTGGGTGTGGAAGGCACGACAGCCTGGCTATCCGCGGCGGCCCGCGAATGGGGCATCTCCCAGGCTTCGCTCGACCAGGTGACCCTCGCGGGTCGCGAGCGTGCCACGGCGGCCCTGCAGCCTCACCGCCAGAAGCTGGCCGGTCGACGCCTGTTCCTTATGCCCGATTCGCAGCTGGAAATCCCCATCGCCCGCTTCCTGAACCGGGAACTCGACATGCAACTGGTCGAGGTGGGCACGCCTTACCTCGACCGACAGATGGTCGATGCAGAACTCGACCTGCTGCCGGACGGGGTTCTGGTCAGCGAAGGGCAGGATGTCGAGCGGCAGCTCGATCGGGTTCGTCAGGAGCGTCCCGACCTGACGGTGTGTGGACTGGGCCTCGCCAATCCGCTGGAGGCCGAGGGACTGTCGACCAAGTGGTCCATTGAGCTGGTGTTCACACCCATCCAGGGCTACGAACAAGCGGCCGACCTGGCCGGCTTGTTTGCTCGGCCCCTGGAACGCAAGGCAAGGCTTGCCGTATGAGGCCCTGCCCATGCAACTGACCTTGTGGACCTATGAAGGCCCGCCGCACATCGGCGCGATGCGGATTGCCAGCTCCATGCAAGGCGTCCACTACGTCCTGCATGCGCCGCAGGGCGACACCTATGCCGACCTGCTGTTCACCATGATCGAGCGCCAGGACCGGCGTCCCCCGGTCTCCTACACCACTTTCCAGGCCCGTGACCTCGGTGGCGACACGGCCGGACTGGTGAAGGATGCGACCCGCGCTGCCTTCGAGCGCTTCCGACCCGATGCCCTGCTGGTGGGTGAATCCTGCACTGCAGAGCTGATTCAGGACCAGGCGGGCACGCTGGCGGCCAGCCTGGCTTTGCCGGTGCCGGTCATTCCCCTCGAATTGCCGGCCTACTCCAAGAAGGAAAACTGGGGGGCCGCCGAGACGCTGTATCAATTGCTGCGTGGCGTGCTCGGTGCACGACCGGTACGACCGGAACGTGCGGCCGGCACCAAGCCACGGGCCAACATCCTGGGCCCGACCCGCCTCGGCTTCCGCTGCCGGGACGACGTACGCGAGGTCAGTGGGCTGCTCGAGGAGTTGGGCATCGAGGTCAACGCAATCATCCCGCTGGGCGCGACCGTGGAAGACCTGCGCCGGGTGCCGGAGGCCGACTTCAACGTGGACCTCTATCCGGAAGTCTCGCGTAGCGCCTGTGCATGGCTCAAGCGCTCGCTGGGCATGCCGCACACCAGCGTGATCCCGATGGGTGCGGGCGCCACCCGGGACTTCGTCGTGGAGGCAGCGGCTCTTGCCGGTGTCGATCCGACTCCCCTCCTCGCCTCGAGAGGCTCACGCCTGCCCTGGTACTCGCGCTCGGTCGACTCTACCTACCTGACGGGCAAGCGGGTCTTCATCTTCGGGGATGCCACCCACGCCATCGCCGCCGCCCGGGTCGCCGCCACGGAAATGGGCTTTGAGGTCTGCGGCCTCGGCAGCTACAGCCGCGAATTTGCCAGGGAATTGCGCGAGGCCGCAGCAGGCTACGGCATCGAGGCCCTGATCACCGACGACTACCTCGAGGTGGAACGCGCCATCACGGCGGCCGCACCCGAACTCGTGCTTGGCACGCAGATGGAGCGGCACATCGCCAAGCGCCTGGGCATCGCCTGCGCGGTGATCTCCAGTCCCATCCACGTCCAGGATGTGCCGGCGCGCTACAGCCCGGTATACGGTTTCGAGGGTGCCAACGTGCTGTTCGACAGCTGGATCCATCCCCTGATGATGGGACTGGAAGAGCACCTCCTGGCGATGTTCCGCGACGACTTCGAATTCCATGACGGGGCGGCAGCCTCGCACCTGCCCGCCGGCAGCTCCGTGCCCCAAGCCACCGACTCGCCGGCTTCAGCAGACGCGGGCGGACTGGCATGGTCGATCGACGGCGAGCAGGAACTGCGCAAGATTCCCTTTTTCGTCCGCAACAAGGCTCGCCGCAACACCGAACTGTTCGCTCGGGAACGCGGTATCCAGGTCATCACTACCGACACGCTCTATGAGGCAAAAGCGCACTTCGGCCGCTGAATCACCCGTGATCCGGGTGGTGCTGATCACGCTGGACAGCCACATGGCCAGTGCGGCGGAGCGTGCCCAGCACCAGCTGCTGAGGTCGATGCCCGGACTGCGGCTTGCGCTGCATGCTGCTGCGGAGTGGGAGGACGAGGCGGGAGCGCTGGAGCGCTGCCTCGACGACATCGCTGAGGCAGACATCATCGTGGTGAACATGATGTTCCTGGAGGACCACATCAGGGCAGTGCTACCGGCCCTCGAGGCCCGTCGGGGTAACTGCGATGCGATCGTGGCCTGCATGTCCGCGGCCGAGGTGGTGCGCCTGACCCGTCTGGGGCGCTTCGACATGAGCAGCAGTCAGGGCGGGCCCCTGGCGCTGCTGAAGAAACTGCGCGGCAATCGCGAGCGCTCGGCCACCGTGGGCGAGCAGCAGCTGCGCATGCTGAAGCGGATTCCCAAGATCCTGCGCTTCGTGCCCGGCCCGGCCCAGGACGTCAGGGCCTATTTCCTGACCATGCAGTACCTGTTCGCAGGGTCGGACGATAACCTGGTGTCGCTGGTGAAGTTCCTGGTCGACCGCTATGCCGGCGGAGCGCGCGCCAGCCTGAAAGGCACGCTGAAGGCGAAGGCCCCCGCCGACTACCCTTCCACCGGCCTCTATCACCCGCGATTGAAGGGGCGCATCACCGAGAATCCGGCGGCCCTGCCCGGCCCGCCGGGCGAGTGCCGCGGCACGGTCGGGCTCCTGGTCATGCGCTCCTACCTGTTGGCCGGCAACACCGCACATTACGACGCGGTGATCGCGGCTCTCGAGGCGCGCGGACTCAAGGTGATCACCAGCTTTGCGACCGGCCTGGACGCCCGCCCCGCGGTCGAGCGTTACTTCATGCGCGACGGCAGAAGTGCCATCGACGCGATGCTGTCCCTGACGGGCTTTTCCCTGGTAGGCGGGCCGGCCTACAACGACTCGGGCGCGGCCGAGGAAATGCTGGCGCAGCTCGACGTACCATGCCTGAGCGCCATGGCGGTGGAGTTCCAGTCTCTCGAGCAATGGCAGAGCTCTCAACGGGGCCTGATGCCCGTGGAATCCACCATCATGGTGGCCATTCCCGAGCTGGATGGGTCTACCGGTGCCATGGTGTTCGGCGGCCGCAACCCGGATGCCTCCAGCAGCCGCGGGCGCGACATGATGCCGGACCCGGAGCGAGTGGAAGCGCTGGCCGACCGCATGGCGAAGCTGGTGGCGTTGCGCCGCAGCGAGCGGGCCCAGCGCAAGGTCGGAATCGTGCTGTTCAACTTCCCGCCCAACGCCGGCAGCGCGGGCACGGCGGCCCATCTGGGTGTGTTCGCCTCGCTGCTGAACCTGCTGCGCACGATGGCTGATGAAGGCTACTCGGTGGACGTCCCGGAGGATGAGGCGACGCTCAAGGCAGCGATCCTGGGCGGTAATTCGGCCAAGTTCGGCACCACGGCGAACGTGCATCATCGCATCCCCGCCAGCGACCACGTTCGGCGCGAGCGCTGGCTCGAGGAGATCGAGGCGCAGTGGGGACCTGCTCCGGGCAAGCAGCAAAGCGATGGCAGCTCCCTGCTGGTGCTGGGCGAGCGTTTCGGCAACGTCTTCGTTGGGCTGCAGCCGGCCTTCGGCTACGAAGGCGACCCGATGCAGCTGCTGTTCGACGGAAATTTTGCGCCGACCCACGCCTTCTCGGCGTTCTATCGTTACCTGCGCGAGGACTTCGGCGCAAACGTCCTGCTGCATTTCGGTACGCATGGGGCGCTGGAGTTCATGCCGGGCAAGCAGGTCGGGCTGTCCGGCCGTTGCTGGCCGGATCGACTCATCGGAGACCTGCCCAACGTCTATCTCTACGCTTGCAACAATCCGTCTGAAGGGGCGATCGCCCGGCGCCGTTCGCTTGCCACGCTGGTCAGCTACCTCACGCCGTCGGTGACCGAGGCCGGCCTGTACCGCGGACTGCTGGAACTGAAGGATACGCTCGAACACTGGCGTACGCTGGAACCTGACCGTGAGGCGGAACGCAGTGAGGCCGCCCGACTGATCCAGGCCCAGGCCGTGACGCTGGACCTGCTGGACACCACGGCAGAGTGGGATGCCACCAGCGGCGATGCCATCGAAGCGCTGCGCCTGAGGGTGCTCGAACTGGAACACACCCTGATTCCCTGCGGGCTGCACGTGCTGGGTGAGGCGCCCGCGGCGAACGAAAGAGCCGACATCCTGCTGGCGATGGCCGCGGATGACGACGGCGAGCCGCTGTCCCGCGAGTCGGTCGAGGCGTTGGTCGCGGGCAAGGCGCCAGACGCCGAGGACCCGCGGCTCCTGAAGCTGGCTGAAGTCGACCGCAGGCTGGCTGGCAACGCCGAACTGCCGGCCCTGATCCGTGCGCTCGACGGCCGCTACATCCGGCCGGCCCCGGGCGGGGACCTGCTCCACAACCAGGAAGTGCTGCCCACGGGCCGGAACATCCATGGCTTTGATCCGTTCCGGATGCCCACCCAGTTTGCGGTCCGGGAAGGCATGCGCCAGGTGGAAAAGCTGCTCAGGCGCAACCTCGACGACGGGCACGCGGCACCGGAGTCCGTCGCCATGGTGCTGTGGGGGACCGACAACCTGAAGAGCGGTGGCGGGCCGATCGCCCAGGCACTGGCGCTGCTGGGCACCCGTCCGCGCTTCGATACCTATGGTCGGCTCGCGGGCGCCGAACTGATCCCGCTCGAGGAACTCGGTCGGCCGCGCATCGACGTGGTGATCACCCTGTCCGGCATCTTCCGCGACCTCCTGCCCCTGCAGATCCGCATGCTGGCCGAGGCCTGCTTGCTGGCCGCCGCCGCTGACGAACCCCCGGAACTGAACTTCGTCCGTAGGCATGCGCTCGCCTACCAGCAGGAGACCGGATGCGACCTCGAGACGGCTGCATTACGGGTATTCAGCAACGCAGACTCTACCTACGGGTCGAACGTCAACCACCTGGTGGACTCCGGCCTGTGGAACCACGAGGAGGAACTGGCCGAGACCTACACCCGACGCAAGAGCTTTGCCTACGGGTGCAAGGGCCGGCCGACACAGCAGGCCGACCTCCTGAAATCGGTCCTCGGCCAGGTCGACCTGGCCTACCAGAACCTGGACTCGGTCGAACTGGGCGTGACCACCGTCGATCACTACTTCGACACCCTTGGTGGCATCAGCAGGGCCGTGCAGCGGGCCTCCGGTGAAACGGTACCGGTCTATATCGGCGACCAGACGCGCGGCGACGGACAGGTGCGCAGTCTGTCCGAGCAGGTCGCCATCGAGACTCGTACGCGCATGCTCAACCCCCGCTGGTATGAGGGCATGCTGAAGCATGGCTTCGAGGGCGTGCGCCAGATCGAGCAGCACGTCACCAACATGCTCGGCTGGTCTGCCACCACCGGACAGGTCGCACCCTGGGTCTACCAGCAACTCACCCAGACCTACGTGCTCGACGATGAAATGCGGGAGCGCCTTGCAGCGCTGAACCCGACCGCCTCGGCAAGGGTGGCGAACCGGTTGATCGAGGCCCATGAGCGGTCTTACTGGACGCCCGACGAGGCGACGCTGGCGGCCCTGAGGCGCGCCGGAGAGGAACTTGAGGATCGGCTCGAAGGAGTCGGAGCGGAGGCAGCAGCATGATGACCACAACCGTACCCGTCAGTGCATTGAAGCGGCGGGCATCGGCCCCGGACGGGGAAGGCAGCGTCCAGGTCCACCAGGACCCATCGGTCAACATCGGCACGGCGAAGGTGTTCGCCGTGTACGGCAAGGGAGGCATCGGCAAGAGCACCACCTCTTCAAACCTGTCCGCCGCCTTCTCGAAACTGGGCAAGAGGGTCCTGCAGATCGGTTGTGATCCGAAGCACGACTCGACCTTTACCCTCACCAAGAAACTGGTGCCCACGGTGATCGATGCGCTCGAATCCGTGGACTTCCATCCGGAGGAATTGCGCCTCGAGGATTTCGTCTACGAAGGCTACAACGGGGTGATGTGCGTCGAGGCCGGTGGGCCGCCCGCAGGCACCGGTTGCGGCGGTTATGTAGTTGGCCAGACGGTGAAGCTGCTCAAGGAGCATCACCTGCTGGAAGACACGGACGTGGTCATTTTCGACGTGCTGGGCGACGTCGTATGTGGCGGATTTGCCGCACCCCTCCAGCATGCCCAGCGCGCGCTAGTAGTGGCAGCCAACGACTTTGATTCCATCTTTGCGATGAACCGGATCGTCGCCGCCATCCTCGCCAAATCGAAGAACTACTCGGTTCGCCTCGGCGGGGTCATTGCCAACCGCAGCCATGACACTGATCAGATCCAGCGTTTCAACGAGCGCGTGGGCCTGAACACCCTGGCGCACTTCCCCGACCTCGACGTGATTCGTCGCAGTCGACTCAAGAAGTCCACCCTGTTCGAGATGGAGCCTTCCCCCGAGCTGGAGGCAGTCCAGAAGGAATATCTCAAGCTGGCGGCCACCTTGTGGGCAGGGACCGAGCCCCTGGTGGCCGAGCCGCTGAAGGACCGGGAAATCTTCGACCTGCTGGGGTTCGACTGATGGAAAGCACCCGTTACACCCGACGCCGTGGGCAGTTGGAGGAATATTTCGACCGCACGGCCGCCGAGGCCTGGTCCAGGCTGACCTCCGATGCGCCGGTAAGCCGCATCCGGGCCACCGTGCGGGCCGGACGCGATCGCATGCGCGGCACGCTGCTCAGCTGGCTCCCGGAAGACCTGCGCGGAGCCCGCCTGCTGGATGCGGGCTGCGGTACCGGCGCGCTGGCGATGGAAGCCGCCCGGCGTGGCGCCGAGGTGGTGGCAGTCGACATCTCCCCGACCCTGGTGCAACTCGCCGGGGAGCGCATGCCGGGTGACCTCGGCGACGGCAGGGTGTCGTTCCGGGTCGGCGACATGCTGGACCCGGGACTCGGGCACTTCGACTACGTCGTGGCCATGGATTCGCTGATCCATTATCCGGATGTCGACGTGGTGGAGGCACTGGCTGAATTGGCCAGGCGGACGCGCCAGAAGATGCTGTTCACCTTTGCACCCCGTACGCCGGCGCTCAGCCTGATGCATGCCGCCGGGCGGTGGTTTCCCCGCAGCGATCGCGCACCGTCGATCGAGCCCATTGCGCCCCATCGCCTCCTCACGCTGATCGCTGGCCATCCCGGCCTGGATCAGTGGTGGACCGGCAGGAGCGAGCGCATCGCCAGCGGCTTCTACACCTCGCAGGCCCTGGAGCTGGTGTTGACGTGAACCTCTCCGCCATCAACCCGGGCAGGCGCTGGGCCAGGGCGGGCCTCTCCTGGCTGCCCTTTGCCGATGCCGGCAGCGATGCGCTGCCGCTGAGCCGCCTGCTGCGGCTCGCGCTGTTTCAGGTCTCGGTCGGCATGGCCACGGTGCTGCTGACCGGGACGCTCAACAGGGTGATGATCCTGGAGCTCGGAGTGCCGGCCTGGCTGGTGGCCCTGATGGTGTCCCTGCCGCTGGTGTTCGCACCACTGCGAGCCCTGATCGGCTTCCGCTCGGACAACCATCGCTCGGTCTTCGGGCTGCGACGCGTGCCCTATATCTGGATGGGCACGCTGCTCCAATACGGCGGCTTGGCCATCATGCCCTTCGCCCTGCTGATCCTGTCCGGCGATACGCATGGTCCGCTTTGGATCGGGCCGGTAGCTGCCGGACTGGCCTTCCTGTTGGTCGGGGCCGGCCTGCACACGACACAAACGGCTGGCCTCGCGCTGGCCGCCGACCTGGCACCTGCCGAACTGCGACCGAGGGTGGTGGCGCTGCTCTACGTCATGTTGCTGGCCGGCATGGTGGCCAGCGCACTGGCTTTCGGCTGGCTGCTGTCGGACTTCACCCAGATCCGCCTGATACAGGTTGTACAGGGCTCCGCGGTCATCACGCTGGTGCTCAACGTCGTCGCGCTCTGGCAGCAGGAGCGGCGACGGCCTGCTCAAGCCGGCGGCGAGGACACGGGGGGCAGCGACTTCAGGGAGGCCTGGCAGCGTTTCGGGCAAGCGGCGCGCGCACGGCGCTTCCTGCTGGCCGTCGGCCTGGGCACCGCCGGTTTCAGCATGCAGGACGTGTTGCTGGAGCCCTACGGCGGCGAGGTACTCGGCCTGTCGGTCGGTGCCACCACCCTGCTGACCGCCTTCATGGCCGGCGGGTCGCTGCTGGCTTTCGTCATTGCAGCCAGGCTGCTGGGCCGCGGTGGCGATCCCCTGCGGCTGGCGGCCTGGGGATCCATGACGGGTATCGTGGCCTTCTCGGCAGTGATCTTCGCCGCGACGCTGCACTCACCCGGGTTGTTCAGGCTCGGCACCACGCTCATCGGCCTCGGCGCAGGGTGGTTCGCCGTGGGCTCACTGACTGCAGCCATGAACCTCGAGACCGGCGGTGCCGATCATGGGCTGGCCCTGGGCGCCTGGGGTGCGGCGCAAGCGACTGCGGCCGGGCTCGGCATCGCCATGGGCGGCGCGCTGCGCGACGTCGTCAGCCAACTGACTGCAGCTGGCCATCTGAGCGGGGCCCTCGACCCCGTGGTGGCCGGCTATGCCTTCGTTTATCACCTCGAAGTGGGCTTGTTGTTCGCCAGCCTGGCCGCCATCGGGCCGCTGGTCGGGCAGCGTGGTTTTACGCCGGTGCGGTCGCCGCCCGGCAGGTTTGGTCTGGCCGAGTTTCCCGGCTAGTCGTCAGGGTCTGGAGTCTTGGACTGTTAAGGAGGTCTCGTCATGCAAACGGGTGCTTTTACGGGCTACATCGACGTAGCGCAGATACTGCTGTACATCTTCTGGATCTTTTTTGCGGGTCTGATTTTCTACCTGCGCCGCGAGGACAAGCGCGAGGGCTATCCCCTCGAGTCGGACCAGAGCGATCGCGACCAGCGGATCCTGATTCAGGGATTCCCGGCGATGCCTGAACCCAAGACCTTCCTGCTGCCGCATGGAGGCAGCGTGCAGGCACCGCGGGCTCAACGCGATCAGCGCTCACTGGCGATCGAGCCCACTTCGCGCTATCCCGGCTCACCCTATCGTCCGACCGGCAACGCAATGGGCGACGGAGTAGGCCCTGCTTCCTGGGTGGGACGGGCCGACACACCAGACCTGACCATCGATGGCGCACCGAAGATCGTGCCGCTGAGGGTGGCGACGGACTACGTGGTCGATCAGCGCGATCCCGATCCCCGGGGCATGTCGGTCTACGGCGCCGACGGCGTAAGCGGTGGCACGGTCCGCGACATCTGGGTGGACCGCTCGGAGCCCCAGGTACGCTACCTGGAAGTCACCGTCGGTGACGGTCGCAACGTGCTGTTGCCGATCTACATGGCCAAGGTGGACCGTCGCCTCAACAAGGTACAGGTCAATTCGATCATGGGCGACCAGTTCTCCGGAGTACCCGCCCACGCCAGCCCCGAGCAGGTCACGCTGGCCGAGGAAGACCGGATCAGCGCTTACTACGCCGGCGGCCTGCTGTACGCCGAGCCGTCGCGGGCCGAGCCGCTGATATGAGCGACCACGACCACGAGGGTGAACCGGTTCCGGGCCTGCCGGAGCGCCTGCCAGAGGGTGAGCACATCCTGTGGCAGGGCGCACCGCGCTGGACCAGCCTGGCAGTACGCGCCTTTCATGTCCGGAAGCTGGCCATCTACTTCGGGCTGCTGATGGCACTTCGGGCGCTGGAGTCGATCCGGGCTGGCTCGACGCTGGTCGAGGCGGCAGCGGAGGCCACTGGACTGCTGCCACTTGCCTTGCTGGCACTGGGGCTGGTCATGCTGCTGGCCCGGCTCACCGCCGGCTCCACCCTGTACACGCTGACCAATCGGCGGCTGGTGATGCGCTTCGGTATCGCCCTGCCCATGTCGGTCAACGTGCCCTACCGGATGGTGGACTCAGCCTCGATCCGGCTGTTCAGCAATGGCTGCGGCGACCTGCCGCTGCAGCTCGCGGAGGGACAGCGACTGGGTTACGTCGTGACCTGGCCACATGTCCGGCTTGGCCGGGGCGGCAAGGCCGGGCCGATGCTGCGCTCGGTGCCGGACGCGGAACAGGTCGGCACCCTGCTGGTCCAGGCACTGGAGCGGGAGAACGGCCCAGCCCGTCGCAGCGAAGCGCTGGCCGTCAACGGCTCGGCGGCAGTGGCCTGAGGAGGAGTCATGAGTAACCCTTTCGCTGATCGACCCATTCCACACTTCATGACCCTGTCCTCACTCGCCCTGGTGGTGACGGCGCTGGCCCTGGCCGGGCTCGGCAGGCTGACCGGGGTGGGCACCACCACCTCGGTCGTGTCTGCTCCCCTGGAGAGTCGGGCCCTGCGCTTCGAGGACGGCGCCAATGGCAGCATCGTGGTGCTCGAACAAGCCGACACCTTGACCGTCATTGAGCCCGGCCATGACGGCTTCATTCGCGGCGCGCTGCGCGGGCTGGCCAGGGAGCGACGTCTCAGGGGCATCGGCCCCGAAGTGCCGTTCGAGCTGACCCGCTGGAGTGATGGCCGCTTCTCGTTGACCGATCCGGCCACGGGCCAGACGATCGACCTCGCTGCGTTCGGCGCCGACAACCTTGCCGCCTTCGCCAGCCTGTTGACGCTGCCCATCCGCAGCGCCCAACTGGGACCGGAATCGCCCTGAGGAGCCCGCCATGAGCCAGACCACAACCTTCACCAGTGTCGAGGACTGCACCCGCAAGGCGCAGACCGAGAACCTCCTCGCGCCCCGCTTCTACACCACCGACTTCGCGGCCATGGATCGTCTCGACCCGACGCCCATCCGGCGTGAATGGGACACGCTGATGGACGAATTCAGGAATGACTCCAACCGCAACCACTTCCAGCGCACCGACGATTTTGTCGCCGAGATCCGCGACATGCCGCCGGCCCTCAAGGAAGAATTCCTGGACTTCCTGGTCAGCAGCTGCACATCGGAGTACTCAGGCTGCGTGCTCTACAACGACATCCGGCGCAAGGTGAAGAATCCAGACGTGCGCGAGCTGATGGCCTTCATGGCGCGTGACGAGGCTCGCCACGCCAACTTCATCAACATGGCCCTGAAGGACTTCGGCCTCGGGCTGGACCTGACCTTCCTGAAGAAGGCCAAGAAGTACACCTACTTCAAGCCCAAGTACATCTTCTACGCCACGTATCTCTCGGAGAAAATCGGCTACGCACGCTACATCCGCATCTTCCGCGAGCTGGAGCGCCATCCCGAGCGGCGTTTTCATCCGATCTTTCGCTGGTTCGAACGCTGGTGCAACGACGAGTTCCGGCACGGCGAAGCCTTCGCGCTGCTGATGCGCGCCGACCCGGCGCTGCTGCAGGGCCCCAACCGCCTGTGGATCCGCTTCTTCCTGCTGGCGGTCTTCGCCACCATGTACGTACGTGACCATGCCCGTCCCGAGTTGCACAAGGCCTTCGGGGTGAATCCGACCGACTACGACTTCGAGGTCTTCAGGATCACCTCGGAAATCTCACGCCAGGTGTTCCCGTTCACCCTCGATCTCGATCATCCGGGATTCAGGGCAGGTCTCGAGCGGCTGCGAACCTTGTCAGAGCGTGCGGAAGCCGCGCGGGCCCGCGGGGGCCTGCTCGGGCGACTGCAGATGGCAGCCTGCGGCGCTGCCGGAGCCCTCGCGTTCCTGCGACTGTACCTGCTGCCCACGCTGCCCAACCGGCTCCCGGAGTCCATCCGGGTGGCACCGGCTTGGTAGGCGAAAGCGACATCCCGGTGGGCATCCTGATCCTCGTAGCGGCGTTGGTAGCCATTGCCGGCTGGTGGCTGGGAACAGCCCTGGTGCTGGCGCTCGACCGCATGCCCCGCGGCAGCTATCGCTGGAGCCTGTCCGGGGCAGCGCTGCTGCTCTGCCTGGCCCTGTTTGCCTCTGGATGGGCAGCCGGCCAGGACGGCCTCACCGGGCATTACGCCGACTTCGTCGCAGCGCTGACCATCTGGGGGTGCCTCGAGCTGGCTTTCCTGACCGGACTGGTCACTGGCCCGCGCCGGCACGCCTGCCCGGCTGGATGCGGCGGTTGGAAGCACTTCGGTCACGGGGTCGCCGCCATCCTGCACCACGAACTGCTGCTGGCAGCCACCTGCGGAATCCTGGTGTGGCTGCACTGGGCAGAGCCAAACAAGACGGGCCTCGAGGCCTTTCTGGTGCTCTGGTTCATGCGCCACAGCGCCAAGCTGAACCTGTTCCTCGGCGTCCCCAACCACAGCGCGGACTTTCTGCCGGAGCACCTCCGCTACCTCACCACCTTCTTCCGGAACCGGCCGGTGAACCTGCTGTTTCCGGTCTCGGTCACTGCCGGTACGCTGGCTGCGGTCGCCTACCTGGCCTCTGCCCTGTCCGGCGACCTCGCCCCGGGGCCCACCGCGGGCGATGCCCTGGTCGGCATGCTGCTGCTGCTGGCAGTCCTGGAACACTGGATGATGATCCTGCCCCTGCGTGCGGAAGCGCTGTGGGCAGTCAGACCACTGGAAGCACCGGTTCGCCCGGTGCAGGCACCACCTTAGCCGGGGGATGGCATGGCAGCGGTAGTCCACAGTCTGGCGCCTGGCTTCCCGATGCTGGAACGGATCGGGTCTCCCCGTGACCTCAGGCGACTGCCACCCGGCAACCTGCCGCACCTGGCTGACGAGTTGCGTGGCTTCCTCATCCGGGAGGTTGCGGCCACCGGCGGCCACCTGGCGGCAGGACTTGGCACGGTGGAGCTGGCCATCGCGCTGCACTTCGTTTACCTGACCCCACGTGACGCGGTGATCTGGGACGTTGGCCATCAAGCCTATCCACACAAGGTGCTGACCGGGCGAGGACCGATGTTCGGCGGGCTGCGTCGCAAGGACGGAATTTCCGGCTTCCTCAGGCGGGAAGAGAGCCAATATGACGCCTTCGGCGCGGGACATTCCAGCACCTCGATCAGCGCCGCCCTCGGCATGGCCATTGCCGGGAACAGGCACGATCCGGATTTTCGCAGCGTGGCGGTGATCGGCGACGGCGGCCTGACTGCAGGGCTTGCCTATGAGGCACTCAATCACGCGGGCGCCAGCGGCGCCGACCTGCTGGTCATCCTGAACGACAACGGCATGTCGATCTCGCGCAACGTAGGGGCGCTTCACCAGAGCCTCGGTCACGAGGGCGCGGACGGGGCACGGGACCTGGGACCGTTCTTCTCGACGCTGGGGTTCCGCTACAGCGGTCCGATCGATGGCCATGACACACTCGGCCTGGTGGAGGCGCTGCGCGAGGCGCGACGCCAGGGAGGACCGAAGCTGCTGCACGTGGTCACCCGCAAGGGCAATGGCTACATCCCGGCGGAATCCGACCCCATCCGCTACCACGGGGTCACGCCATTCGACCCACGAGTGGGTATCACCGGCAGCGGCCGCAAGGTCGCCAACTACACCGACGTGTTTTCCGACTGGCTCTGCGACATGGCCGAGCGTGACCCGCGCATCGTGGCTGTCACGCCTGCGATGCGGGAGGGCTCTGGACTGGTGCGCTTCGCCGAGCGCTTTCCCGACCGGTACTTCGACGTGGGGATTGCCGAGCAGCATTGCGTCACCTTTGCTGCCGGCCTGGCCTGTCAGGGCCTGCGCCCGGTGGTTGCCATCTACTCGACCTTCCTGCAGCGCGGCCTGGACCAGGTGATCCATGACGTGGCGCTGCAGTCCTTGCCGGTGACCTTCGCCATTGACCGCGGCGGCCTGGTCGGCCCCGATGGCGCCACACATAATGGCAGTTACGACCTTGCCTTCCTCCGGACACTTCCCGGGATGACCGTGCTGACACCCTCGTCAGCCGTCGAGTTGCGCGACATGCTCTACACAGCCGTCCGCCGGGACGGACCGGTCGCGGTCCGCTATCCGCGCTGCGCGGCGGCGGGCCCGACGCCCGGCCCGGGCATGACCCTGATGGAAATAGGCAAGTCACGCCTGCTCCGGCAGGGTAACGGCATGGCGTTCCTCTGCTTCGGCACCCTGCTGGCAACCGTCATGGAAGTCGCCGAGGCCCTCGATGCAAGCGTCTACGACATGCGCTCGGTCAAGCCGCTGGACCAGGAAACCGTGCTGCAGGCCTCGCGCCAGCATGACCTGCTGGTGACGGTCGAGGAAGGCGCGGTGAGCGGCGGCGCGGGAAGTGCAGTGAGCGAGTGCCTGGCGCTGCACGGAGTGGCCATGCCCGTCCTGCACCTCGGTCTCCCGGATCGGTTCATTGACCACGGCACCCGTGAGGAGGTCCTCGAAGCTGCTGGGCTCGACCGCGCGGGGATCCTGGTCGCAGTGGCTGACCGTCTGGTGAATCGGCAGCCTGGCGGGCCCAGCGGGCGGGACTCGCGCGGCACCTTGCGGGAGGCCTTCGAGGCCCTGGCCCGCGTCCGCTGACTCGCCTCAGGCAGGAGCGGAGCAGCGCAGCGAATTGCGTGGTCGTCGCACGGTGGCCCTGAGGGCAGCCAGGGGCAACCTGAACCGGACCTGCTCCCTGGTACCCTCGTGTTCCCGCACTTCAAGATCGCGTAGCAGGCCGAGTTTTTCCAGCACAGACTGGACGACCGACTCGGGCGCCGAGGCACCCGCGGTCAGGCCGAGCCTGCTGATTCCCTGCAACCAGGCAGGATCGAGCTGTACCGCCTCGTCCAGCAGATAAGCTGGCACGCCGCACTCGGCGGCCACCTCGCACAGGCGGTTGGAATTCGAGCTGCTGGGGGAACCGACCACCAGCACCATGTCGACCTCACTGGCCAGCCGACGTACCGCGTCCTGTCGGTTCTGGGTCGCGTAGCAGATATCGTCCAGCTCCGGACCGTGCAGGTCGAGGAAACGCAGGTTCAGGGCGTCGATGATGGATCTTGCATCGTCCATGCTGAGCGTAGTCTGGGTGACATAGGCCGCGGGTTCATCGGCAGGCAGCTTGAGAGCAGCCACCTTCCGGATGCTGCTCACCACATGCACAGGCACTCCCACGGACCCCACCGTCCCCTCCACCTCCGGATGCCCACGGTGGCCGATCAGGATGACGGCCCGGCCCTCGCTGGCGTAACGCCGTGCCTGCTGGTGGACCTTGGCGACCAGGGGACACACCGCGTCCACGAGTCGCAGGGCACGACGCTCTGCCCTGTCGAAGACCGAATGCGCAGAGCCATGCGCGCTGAGCACGGCTACCGCACCCCTCGGAACCTCCTCCACACGCTCGAGGAACACCGCGCCCTTCGCCCTCAGCTCATCGACCACCGTGCGGTTATGAACGATCTCATGGACCACGTAAACC
>JAURMS010000232.1 GCA_030830595.1 Gammaproteobacteria bacterium
AATCAGCCAGCCTAGCCACTCCCGACGTACACTACTCAAACGGGACCATGCGCCAAGACCAATGCCGAGCAAAATGGCCAAGGCGCTCTCCGTCCAGACCTGCGCGTCCAACGTAATCAGACCCAGTAGCGCGGCTGTCGGCAGAATGAGGTGTAGCACCAGCGCGCCTCGCATCAGCCACAGCAGGGCACTCTCGCCAAGCGACTGCCGTTCCCGTTGCCAGTCGACCCTCGGCGGTGGTGGGGCGACTTGCTGCGCGAGCAGGAGACGCCGGGTAATCTCATCCGTGATTTGCGGGCTCATGGACCAGGATTAGCTCCCCCCCACCGGGCTCAAAACGTGGGTAGGAATACTTATGTCGAATGGAATTTTGGTGTTCGTTGCCGTCTTAGTCGACAGCCCGGCCGACTTTAGCCTGCAACTGGGCGAAGCGGGCGCTGGCCTGATCGGCGTTTATTCCGTCCATGAGGGCAAATGAGAAGACGCGCGGTGCCCCACGCAACAACGGCCTCTGGAGCACCCTGAAGCGATCGTCACGGCCAAACCCGAATACCGTCATTCCGCCATCGCCGCCCATCGCGCGATAGCAGTCAATCGTTCGAGAATTATTGTGCGCGGCGACCAGGATCATTCTGTCTGTGGTGGGATCACAGAAAGCCACCCAGCGGGGACCACGGCCTCTCCGGTGATCCTGGCTAGAACAGCTTGCCCTTTCGCCCCCGGCATAAAGCCGGAACTGCTGGTGCGGACGGAAATACCCTCCAGGGGTGCCCTCGTAGAGCCACCAGTATCGCCCCCCAGTCCTCTCGATGGTCTGGATAGCTCCATGTGGGTCCAGATCCCACCGCACCCGCCAGCATCCATCTGCAGACCTGGAGACCAACCTGACATGACTGGGCGTGAGTACCTCGAGGGCAGTGGTTGCGCCCGACCTGTAGCCTGGGTGGCCAAAAACATCACGGGCCATGTTGGGGATGCCGCGACCCAACCCGAAGGCGCCAGTGGCAGGACCGAAACTGAGCCAATCATTTCCATCACGGTCAATGAGGGATGCGAAACCCGAACCCTCCAGATGATAGACGTACGTGACCAAGCCGTTCTGGATCCTGAAGCTTTCCTGCCCGGAGTGATCGACTGTATCGATTTTCCACTTTAGGTCTTTCTCGTCTTTATTCATGGCTTTGCCTGTTCAAAACGCAGCCAGCAGTCAGGTCGCTACGGGATTATATTGAAGGGAACGACTGCCCGATAAGGGTTCATGGACAGCCGGCCAGGCACTCGTTAACGTTGGGTTAAGTGGGGATTCCCTGGGAGCCTTCTGGATGCGCCTCGACCGCTGGTCGATCCTTGCGGCACTTTTTTTGACGCTGACCCTCGGCGCCTGCGGCTCTGTTGAAGGCCCTAACCCGGGTCTAGACGATGGATTTCGTGCCGCGCTGCAAAGACAACTGATCGAGGCACGACCAGGAGAGGTCATCGAAATCCCGGCCGGGCGCTACTCGCTGCCCCGCGGGCTGTCGCTCAACGTCTCGGGCGTGACCCTGCGCGGTGCCGGGATGGATGAGACCATCCTGTCATTCGCTGGCCAGCTGCAGGGTGCCGAAGGGCTGCTGGTCAATGCCAGCGACATCATCATCGAGGACCTGGCCATCGAGGACACGCCGGGCGACGGCCTGAAGGTCAACGAGGGACGCAACGTGGTCATCCGCCGGGTCCGGGCCGAGTGGACCCGCGGCCCGCACGAGGACAACGGGGCCTATGGCATCTACCCGGTGCAGGTCGACAACCTGCTGCTGGAGGACTGCGTGGCGATCGGCGCCTCCGACGCCGGCATCTACGTCGGTCAGTCACGCAACGTGGTGGTCCGCAACAACCGCGCCGAGCGTAACGTGGCAGGCATCGAGGTCGAGAACACCATAGGCGCGGACGTCTACGGCAATCTGGTCCGGGAAAACACCGGCGGGATCCTGGTCTTCAACATGCCGGACCTGCCCCAGCCCGGGCACTCGACCCGCGTCTACCAGAACCGTATCGAGGACAACAACACGCCGAACTTCGGCGCGGAGGGCACTCCCGTTGCCAGCGTGCCGGCGGGCTCGGGCGTGGTGATCAATTCCAACGACCAGGTCGAGATCTTCGATAACTTCATCACCCGCAACGAGACCGCCAACGTCATCGTCAGCAGCTACTTTGCGACCGGCTACCAGGGTACACGCGAGATGGCGCCCGGCTACGACCCCTGGCCCGAAACCATCTTTATTCACGGCAACCGCTTCGAGGGTGGCGGCTCCTCGCCCGACGGGCTCAAGCTGCAGGCACTACGCGTGGCGGTGGCTGGTTTCGGCGGACGGTTGCCCGACGTGCTGTGGGATGGCTATGCCAATCCCGACAAGCTCGATAAAGATGGCCGCCTGCTGCCGGAGTTCGCCATCTGCGTGGACAACGACCCGGCGCAGGTGCTGAACGCCGACCTGCCGAACGACAGCGCGAGGCTCGTCACGGGCGACCGGCAGCACCGCTGCCAGCATGCGCCGCTGCCACCCGTCGAACTGCTGCCGCTTCCCGGCTGAACATGCCGCGCGCGTTCATCCTGCTGCTGTCACTGACCTTGCTCGCGGCCTGCGAGAACTCGCCGCCCGAGGTCCGCCTGCTGGACCCTGGCCAGCCGCCTGAGCGACTGAGTGACTGGGGCATCAGCTTCGTGGCCGACGGCTCGCTGCGGGTGCATACGCAGGCGCTGATCTACGACCTCAACACGCCCCTGTTCAGCGACTACGCCGCGAAGCAGCGGGCCGTGTGGATGCCGGACGGCCTGCAGGCCCGGGTGCTGCCGGACGGCAGGCTCGAGTTTCCGGTGGGCACGGTGATCAGCAAGACCTTCTACTACCCGCTGGCCGGGAGCGGTCAAGGGAAGGGTCAGATCCGCGTGGCGCGTGGTACCCAGGGCGTCACGGGAACAGATATCGACCTCGACACTCACCTGCCCGTGGAGACCCGTCTTCTGGTGCGCAGCGAGGACGGCTGGCACGCGCTCGGCTACACCTGGGACCGTGAGCGCGGTGAGGCCTTCCTGAGCCCAGCCGGCGCGATGATTCTCCTCGAGCTGGAAGGTCCCGAGGGCGGACAGGCCTTCACCTATATCGTGCCCGATGCCAACCAGTGCGGCGGCTGTCACCGGCCTGAGCACGGAGGCGAACTCCAGCCGCTCGGCCCTCGTGACTGGCAGCTGGAGGACATGGCGGCCTGGCAAGCCCAGGGCTTCCTCGACCCTGCGGCGACGGTTGGCCGAGAGCCGGTGCGCTGGGACGACGTTGAAACATTTACGCTCGAACAACGCGCCCGCGCCTACCTCGATGCCAA
>JAURMS010000233.1 GCA_030830595.1 Gammaproteobacteria bacterium
CGGTCGGGCACCCACCTGTCGGTCGCCAACCAGCATCCGGGCGTCAGCGTGAACGACCTGACGGATGAGAAACTGGTGGACGAGCTGTGCGGGAACGCCGCATTGAGCGGCGTTCCGGTGACGGTTAGCGGCGCACAGGGTTGATCGTCAGGCGTCTGCCGGAGCCGCGTAATGCGCGAAGGTGGCCCGTGCACCGCGGGGCGCACGCTTCGGCGGCGGCCGAAGTTGTTTTTCTCCCCGCGTTCCGCAGCGACGGCAGCGGGGCGTGAAATCCACTACCCGGCGAGTGGCCACACCCTGTCGCTCGAGATCGGACAGGTTGAGGTCGGCCCATCTCTGGCAGCGCGGACAGAAGCACGCGAGCTGGTATCCGAGCCTGGACAAGTCCGACAGGGTACTGAGACGAATGGAGGAAGTGCTGTTCATGGGGGAAGCATGCCCCCCCCACTGGTTCAAGGCGTGACCTACCCCTCAAAACTTAAACGCCGGCCACCCATTTCAACAGAACCATGCACAAAAGCCCTGCGTAGGTGCCCAACACGTAGCCTGCAACCGCCAGGAGCACCCCGACCGGCGCGAGCGTGGGATGGAAGGCCGAGGCAACGATCGGCGCGCTGGCCGCCCCGCCAATATTGGCCTGAGAGCCCACCGCCACCAGAAACACAGGGGCCTTGATCCACCAACCGACCAGCAGCATCACGGCCACGTGGATCGTCATCCAGACTGCCCCCACGGCGATCAGTATCGGGGCCTCGAAGATCAAGTCAAAATTCGCGTGAGCGCCAATGGTGGCCACCAACAGGTAGAGCATGGCTCCACCGATCCGGGAGGCTCCGGCACCCTCCAGGCGCCTTGCCCGAGTCAAGGACAGTCCTGCGGCCAGGGCGGTCACCACCACGAACTTCCAGATCGTGGCTGAGAAAATCGGTGCCTCAGCTGCGAGCCACTGACCTGCGAGGGTAGCCACCCACATGCCGATGAAGGCAACGGCCAACAAGCGCAAGAGATCGTCCAGCGTCGGAATACGGGCGTGCTGAGCCTCGAAGCCGGCCACCCGCTGCTTGAGGTCCTCGATCGCGGAGGCATCCGCGCCCGTCGCCCGATCGATCCGGTAGGCCTGCCCGGCCAGGTACAGCAGGATCCCCATCCAGACGTTGGCGACCGCGACATCGACGATGACCATCAGCCCGAACAGGCTCTCGCTCGTCCCGGCCGCTTGCGACAGGGCTACCATGTTGGCGCCACCGCCGATCCAGCTGCCACTCAGCGCGGCAAGCCCCTGCCAGGCATCGGGGGGTACTGCCTCGCGGAACAACCACAGGGCGATAGGCCCGCCGACCACCACGCCCAGGGTGCCCGCCAGCAGCATGATGATCGCCTTCGGTCCCAGCCGGACCAGGGCTGGCAGGTCGAGCGCCAGGATCAGGAGCATCAGGCTGGCAGGCAGCAGATAGGCCATGATCCATTCGTAGAGGGGCGACTCGGAAGGCAGGACGCCCAGGGTGGTCAAGGATGTGGGCAGGAAGTAACAGAAGACCAGTTGCGGCACCACAGCAAAGACCCGCCGCCCGGCGGCAGTGCCTGCAAACCAGAAAATGCCCGCCAGAATCCCCAGCAGTACAGCCAGCACCCCCGCCGGCTCGTTGACCAATGCCATGCGCTAAGTTCTCATGGGCGGGCCAGAGAGTCCACTCAGCGCGGCTTGGCGGGCCCATCGCGGTCGGCTACCTTTTCGCGGACCAGACCCTCAAGGAGGCCCCATGCCGAGGCTTGACCACTGCCTGAACGCACTGTGCCTGCTGGCCCTGAGCTGCGTGGCTTCCGCCGACGACCAGGGCCCCCTGCGGGAGTTTCCGTACACATCCGGCCTCGACCCGGCGGCTATGGACCGGCAGGCCGATCCCTGCGAGGACTTCTTCCAGTACAGCTGCGGTGGCTGGTTGAAGAACCATCCGATCCCACCCGACCGGTCCAGCTGGGAGGTGTATTCCAAGCTCGCCGAGGACAATCTGCGCTACCTGTGGGGCCTGCTGTCGCAAGCCTCACTCGGTGACGGCACCCGGAGCACTGAACAGGCCCAGCTGGGCGATTTCTTTGCCGCGTGCATGGATACTGAGGCCATCGACAAGTTGGGACTGGCGCCTGCCGAGGGCACCCTCGAATCCATCCGGCGACTACGTTCGCGCAAGGAATTGCCGGAACTCCTGGCGAGGCTGCACGACGGTCGGGGCAACGGTGCGGCCCTGTTCGGCTATTCGGCGTGGCAGGACTTCGAGTCCAGCGACCGCTACATCGGCACTTTTTTCTCTGGCGGCATTGGCCTCCCGGAGCGGGATTACTATCTCGAAGACAGCCCTCGCATGATCGAAACCCGCCAACGCTATGCGGAGCATATCGAACGCATGTGGGTGCTCGCTGGGGGCGATGAGCAGGAGTCAGCGCAGGTTGCAGAGCGCGTCCTGACCTTGGAGACCGCCCTGGCGAAGGCGACCCTGCCGGTGACTGACCAGCAAGATCCCACCAAGCTCAATCACCCCATGCGAATCACCGAATTGGGCCGCGCGGCCCGGGGCTTCGACTGGAAGCGCTACGTCGAACTGAGATCAAGCGGCGCTTCGGAGCGAATCAATGCCACTGAGCCGGCGTTCCTCACCGAGGTAGCCAGGGTCATCGACGATACGGCGATTGGGGACTTGCGTAACTACCTGACGTGGAGCTTCCTGCGCGCCCACGCCCGCTGGCTGTCTACCCCACTGGCCGACGAGTCCTTTGCCTTCAACTACGGCTACCTGTTTGGCATCCAGGAACAGCCGCCGCGCTGGAAGACCTGCGTACGCGGGGTCGACGAAGACCTCGGCGAAGCGCTCGGCAAGGAGTTCGTGAGCCGCACTTTCGCAGGGGAAACCCGCGAAGCGGCCGCGCGAATGATCGGCACCATTCAGGAGGTGATGCGCGAGCGCATCAGCAATCTTGACTGGATGGGCGACTCGACCCGAGCCAAGGCACTGGAAAAGCTCGAAGCCATGCGCAACAAGGTCGGCCACCCGGAACGTTGGCGTGACTACACGGCTCTCTTGATCGAACCCGGCGACTATTTCGGCAACCGCAGCCGGGCAGCGGCCTTCGAGCAGCGCAGGCTGCTGTCGCGCATCGGACAGCCGGTCGACCCGGACGAGTGGTCCATGACACCGCAAACGGTCAATGCGTATTACGACTGGATGCGTAACGAAATGAACTTCCCGGCCGGTGTGCTGCAACCGCCCCTGTTCGACCTCTCGATTGACGTCGCCCCGGCCTGGGGGAATACCGGCGCAACGATTGGTCACGAGTTGATCCACGGTTTCGACGATGCCGGACGGCACTTCGACGCCGCTGGCAACCTCAAGGACTGGTGGAGCGAGGCCGATGCCGCCGCCTTCGAGTCGCAGGCGCAGTGCCTGAAGGACCAGTACGCTGAATATGTGGTGGTCGATGACATCCGCATCAACAGCGAACTGACTTTGGGTGAGGACATCGCCGATCTCGGCGGCCTCACCCTGGCCTACATCGGCTGGAGAATCGCCACGGAAGAAGAAAGCCTCACGGAAGTGGACGGCCTGACGCCTGACCAGCGATTTTTCGTGGGCAACGCCCAATGGGCCTGTGGGCACCAGACGGACGAGAGGGCGCGCGTGCTCGCCAGAACCGACCCCCATTCTCCGTTGCGGTACCGGGTCAACGGCGTGATGGTGAACCTACCGGAATTCCAGGAGGCCTTCGAATGCCAGACGGGGGACCGGATGTACCGGTCCCCCGAGCAGATGTGCAGGATCTGGTAAGGAGCCTCAGAGCCCCCCGGGTCCACAGCTGTCGCGCAGGTATCCCTCCAGCAACTCGAGCACCTTGGCTTGCTTGTCAGGCGTGATCGACGGGCCGTGGCCGTAGTCGCTGATGGCCACGTACGTCGAATCCTTGCCGGCTGCGAGCAGGGCCTCGTGGTATTTCTCGGACTGATCGATGGGCACGGTCTGGTCTCGGTCCCCGTGGAAGATGAGGATCGGGATCGAGGCCTTGTCCACCTGCTCCAGCGGCGAGAGACCCGCAATGGTCGGGTTCTGGAACTCCCGGTTGAAGCGTGAGCCCTCGAAGGTCACGCGGTCGAATGTCCTGAGCTCCGACAGGCCAGCGCCGGCGATCGCGCACTGCCACGGCGGATCCGGGCGGACGATGGCCGCCATGGCCGCGTAACCCCCGTAGGAAAAGCCGTACATGGCCATCCGATCCGGGTCGGCAATGCCCTGCTCCACCAGCCAGCGGGCCCCGTCATCCTTGTCATCCTGCATCTTCTGGCCCCATTCGCGGTCACCGGCTCTCCAGAGCGTTTGACCCCAGCCGTCAGAGCCGCGGTACTGGGGTTGCAGCACCGCGTAGCCGCGATTGGCGAGGAACTGCCTCCAGGTGTCGAAACCGATCTGGTCGCGTGCCCACGGCCCGCCGTGGGGCATCACCACCAGCGGATAGGGTTTTTCCCCGGTCAGGGGCAGCGTCAGGAACGCGGGGACCTCCAGGCCGTCGCGCGCCTTGTAGTTCACAAGCTGGGTCTTGGGCAGCTTCGCCGGATCCAGCAGGGGCCGCGGCTTGCCCAGTTCGATCAGGCCTTTGTTGGCGTCGTACAGGTAATAGGTCCCCGGATCGTTGGAATCCGAGACAAAGACCACCGCACGCATCTCGTCATCGGAAAACGAGCCCAGGCTGATGTGCTTGCCGGGAAATGCCTGCTTCAGGCCCTTATGAAGCGCGTCCCGATCCGGATCGATCCAGTACACCTCGCTACGAGGGCCTGCGTAACTGAAACCCAGCAGCTGGCCGAATTTCTTACGGCTCGTTCCCAGGACCACGCCGGTCGCGTCGTACTTGCGATGCTCGAAGATGGGCTCGGAGAGCTCGTCGGTCTTGAGGTTGTATTCCCGGATCACCGCATGCTCGCGGCCCTTGGTGTCGGTCATGTAGAAGATATCCGGATCCAGCCCGAAACCAGCGGGCTGCAGGCCCTCGCGGTCACGGGCGAAGAACGTGGCGATGCGTCCCCAACTGTCGGAGCCCGCCTTGCGAGCCTCGACCTCGATCCGAGCCGTGTCACCGCTCCCTTCAGTCTGGATCTTGCCGCGGACGTTCCCCTCGAGGTCGGTAAAGGCCTGACTGCCACTGGCAGCCTTGAAGATGCGCTTCACCCGGTATTTGTCGAGGTCCATCTCGTAGATGTCGCCGGCGCCCTCGAAATTAGCGATGCGGACAAGGACCCGGTCCGGATCGTTAGGCAGGCGGTCCAGCAGGGAAATCTGCCCAAACAGGCTTTCGATCCTGGATCCCCCGCCACCGAAGGGTTCCAGCAACTCGCCCTTGCGCAGGTCGTAGACGAAGGCCTTCTGACGGAACGTCTTGATTTTCCGGGCCCCAACCGCGAAATCCATGTTCTGCAGGCCAATGACGTAAACGGCGTGGTCGTTGAGCCACGAGGCACCGACCGGCTTCCAACGCGAGCCGTCGGCAGCCGTCAGGTCGAAACGCTGCGGTGCGGCCGCGAGCGCATCGGCGTCCCAAACGGCAACCGATGGCGTGCCTGTGACATCCGGCAGGGACACCGCAACCAGGTGCTTGCCATCCGGCGACAGGGCAACGCTGGAGAGCACTGGGTCGTGAACCCAGGCATTCAACTGAATCTGGATATCGGCAGGCGAAGCCCCCTGAGCGAGGCTGGGTGCCGCAGCCAGGGTCAGCGCGGTCGCGAGGAGGGAAACCAGCAGGCGCGATGCAGGCATTGAGACAGTTCCAAAGCTTGAAAGAGACAGAAAAATAGCATGCCCGTCAGGTTTTTCCATACCAGCGTGTTGTAAATATGAGACAGGTGTTGAATTCGGCTTACACTGAGCGTAAAAAGGCCCCTAAGCTTTTGGTTCCCAGACATTTAGGGAGATATTTCAGATGAGCAGGTCTTTGAAGAACGAGGTGCGTTCCATCCTCGCGTTGAGTGTTGCGACACTGGCCCTCTCGCCGATGGCGCTCGCGCAGGTCGACGAGACACAAACCACCAACGATACGGCGGCCGAGGAGGAAGAAGCGGAGTTTCAGGAGGTGGTGGTCACGGGCTCGCGCATCAAGCGCAACGAGTTCACCAGCCCGGCCCCGATCCAGGTCATTACAGCCGAGCGCAGCCAGCTCGCCGGCCTGCTCTCCACCGAAGAAATCCTGAGGAACTCCACCGTGGCCTCCGGCCAGCAGGTCAACGACTCGTTCTCGGGCTTCATCACCGACGGCGGCCCGGGCGCCAACACCATCTCGCTGCGTGGCCTCGGCGCCAACCGCACGCTGGTGCTGGTCAACGGCAAGCGCTGGACGCCTTCCGGCGTGCAGGGTTTCACCAACTCCGTGGACCTCTCGGCCATCCCCTCCACCATCATCGGCCGTATTGAGATTCTGAAGGACGGAGCCTCCTCCATCTACGGCGCCGACGCGGTGGCCGGCGTGGTCAACGTAATAACCAAGGAATCCCTCGACGGTTTCCAGCTCAATGCCTCCGGCCAGGCGACTGACAACGGCGGTGGCGAGCGCTGGACCTTCGACGGGTCATTCGGCAAGGTCTTCGATCGCGGCTCGTTCTCTATCTCGGCCCAGTACGCCGAGCAACAGGAACTGGTCGCGGCCGATCGCAAGTGGGCCTCGTGCAATAGGATTCCGCGCTACACCGACCAGGTGAATTACTACCCGGGCAGTCCCGCGACTGGAACCCAGGTTGGTGACGGGGTGATAGACAACCGCGACCCAGTCACCGGGGAGCCACTGTGCTTCGGTACCATTTACGGTTTGGCCAGTACAGCCTTAGGTTTCTTGCGCTACGAGCCGAGCCTGACTTCGGCGTTCGACACCTCGAATCCCGCTTATGATCCGCGGGTCGCGGCATTCTCTGCTCTATCCGGAGCGGACTTTGCCAGGTATACCCGCTATCCCGTGAATGGTCTAAGCGCCGTGTCGTACCCACTGCTGTCGTCCAACAACACGTCCTGCCCCACAGCGAACCCCGGGTGCGATCCCTTTACGACTTTCAGGCCGATCAGGCCGCTGTACGACAACGATGGCGCCTTTTACCGGGATGAATTGAGCCCGAACGTGGCCATGATCCAGACCCCCAACAAGCGCATATCGCTTACCTCCCTCGGACAGATGGATTTCGACCTTTTTGGCGGCACTACCACCGCCTACTACGAACTCTTTTACAATGAACGGTCGACCGAGTCTTCGGGTGGCTATCGTCAGTTGTTCCCGCTGTACTACCCGGTTACCTATGAATGGTTGACGGATGCAACGGGCACCGTACCTTTCGGCCTCAACCCTTTTAATCCCTTCTCGGAGTTTATTTTTTATCGCGGAAGCCTTAACGACGGCCTGGCGCAGCCAGTGGTAATGAGTTGGAATTTACAGGATCCCAATTCTTATATTGATGTCGAGCGTTATAATGCTTACATCGGTTTGAAGGGGGACTTAACTGGATCGTGGGACTACGAACTCAATATCGGGTACGGCCGATCCAAGGGAACCTACCGGAAAGAGCAATGGCTGGATGACCGAGTCTTTGCGGCAACAAACAGGATAGTTACGAGACCCGACGGAAGCGTCACCTGTGACGACTCCGCTCTTGCTGAGTTCGCAGACTGCGTGCCGCTGAA
>JAURMS010000029.1 GCA_030830595.1 Gammaproteobacteria bacterium
ACTCGGCGAGCGAAATGTCCCTGACGGCGTAATCGGCAAAAGTGCCGGGTTGAACAACAGCGTTCATGTTCAGTCTCCTGATCACGAGAGCGCCGTTGTCATATTCACCCGCGCCCCGAGCCTGGCAGGGGCCAAACCCCGTTGCAGCGCTCCTCGGCACGCGGGCCGGCCCGGTGAATCCGGGCCAGAAGGATGGCGGGTTATTTCAGTCCCGCAGCCTTGCGCAGGGCTTCTGCGCGGTCGGTCTTCTCCCAAGTGAAGGCAGTGAACGATTCTGAACGTCTGACCAGCTTACGGCCGTTCCGTTCCGTCCACCGATAGGTCATCTTGCGCGGCTTGCGGCCGAAATGCCCGTAGGCCGCGGTGGCCTGGTACATCGGGTGGATGAGGTCCAGCATCTGGATGATGCCCCAGGGCCGCAGTTCGAAGTGCTCCCCGACCAGTTTCTCTAGCTTCCGATCCGACACCGCGCCAGTGCCGAAGGTGTCCACCGTAATGGAGGTGGGCTTCGCCACGCCGATGGCGTAGGACACCTGGATCTCGCAGCGCTGGGCCAGCCCGGCTGCGACCAGGTTCTTGGCCACATAGCGAGCCGCATAGGCCGCAGAGCGATCCACCTTGGAGGGATCCTTGCCGGAGAAGGCGCCGCCCCCGTGCCGGGCCATGCCGCCGTAGCTGTCGACGATGATCTTGCGACCGGTGAGGCCACAATCGCCGACCGGGCCGCCGATCACGAAGTTGCCGGTGGGATTGATGTGGATGCGGGTGGAGGGCAGGGCCTCGAGCCAGCGCTTGGGCAGCACCGGACGCAGGATGTGCTCGATGACGCCCTCGCGCAGCACCTTGTAAGGCACGCCGGGATCATGCTGGGTGGAGAGCACCACCGCATCCAGGCCGTCGATTCGCCCGTCCCGGTAGCGCAGGGTGACCTGCGACTTGGCATCCGGCCTCAGCCAGGGCAGCGGCGACTTTACCTGCTTGCGGACCTTCGACTGCTGCTCGACCAGCCGGTGGGAGTAATAGATCGGTGCCGGCATGTACTCGGGGGCCTCGTCGCAGGCATAGCCGAACATCAGGCCCTGGTCGCCCGCGCCCTGCTCCTTCGGGTCCTTGCGGTCCACGCCGATATTGATATCGGGTGACTGCTTGCCGATGAGGTTGAGCACGCCACAGGTGGCGCCATCGAAGCCCACCTGAGAGGAGGTGTAGCCGATGTCCTGGATGACGCCACGGACCAGTTCCTCAAGGTCCACCCACGCATCCGTGGTGATTTCCCCGGCAACGATGGCCACGCCGGTCTTCACCAGGGTCTCGCAGGCCACCCGGGCGCGCTTGTCCTGAGCGATGATCGCGTCCAGGACGGCGTCGGAGATCTGGTCGGCCACCTTGTCGGGATGGCCCTCGGAGACCGATTCGGAAGTGAACAGGTAGGCAGATGCCACGGCGGATCCTTGCAGCGCTCTGGATTGACAGGCCGCAGAGTATAACCAAAGCGCGGGTCCGCTTTCGCATTCAGTTCACGGGTTTGCCCCGGCGGCCGTGGATCAGGGAAAATGCGGGCCCTTGCTGTCCAGGGATACTCCCATGCCGACCCGCCGCGACCTTGCCAATGCCATCCGAGCGCTCAGCATGGATGCCGTGCAGCAGGCCAATTCTGGCCATCCGGGCATGCCCATGGGCATGGCCGACATCGCCGAGGTGCTGTGGCGGGACTGCCTGAAGCACAGTCCAGGCAACCCGGCCTGGCCGGACCGGGACCGCTTCGTGGTGTCCAACGGGCACGGCTCGATGCTGCTCTATTCGCTGCTGCACTTGAGCGGCTATCCGTTCGACATGGACCAGTTGCGCAATTTCCGCCAGTTGGGAGCCCATGCTGCTGGTCACCCGGAGCGGGAGGTCCGGCTCGGTATCGAGACCACCACCGGCCCGCTGGGGCAGGGGCTGGCCAATGCCGTCGGCATGGCCTTGGCCGAGAAACTGCTGGCCGCGGAGTTCAACCGTCCGGGCCATGAGGTCGTCGATCATCACACCTGGGTGTTCCTGGGTGATGGCTGCCTGATGGAGGGCATTTCCCACGAGGCCTGCGCACTGGCGGGGACTTGGGGACTCGGGAAACTGATCTGCTTCTATGACGACAACGGCATTTCCATCGACGGCGAGGTGCAGGGCTGGTTCACCGACGACACGCCGCGCCGCTTCGAGGCCTATGGCTGGCAGGTCATCCGCAATGTCGACGGCCATGACCCGGAGGCCGTAGCCAAGGCGATCCGCAAGGCGCGTCGGGAAACCTCACGGCCGTCGCTGATCTGCTGCAAGACCATCATTGGGTTCGGTGCCCCCACCAAGCAGGGCCGCGAGGAGTGCCACGGGGCCGCGCTCGGCGCCGAGGAAGTGGCCAGGGCCCGGGAAAGCCTGGGCTGGCCCTACCCCCCCTTCGAGGTGCCGCAGGACATCCGCGACGCCTGGGATGCCCGCTCCCGCGGGCGTCGCGCGGAGAACAAGTGGAAGCGGGCGATGAAGGCCTATCGCGAGGCGCATCCCGAGCTCGCGGCGGAACTCGAGCGCAGGTTGTCCGGGCAGCTCGCTGCCGACGCGCTGCAGGCCGCAGCCGCTCATGCGGCGGAGTGCCAGGCCAAACGTCCCGCTCTGGCTACCCGCCAGGCCTCCCAGGCGGCCCTCAACGCGCTGGGGCCACATTGTGCGGAACTGTTGGGTGGATCCGCCGACCTGACCGGGTCGAACCTGACCCGCATTGCCGGCAGCGCCGAATACACGCGCGAGCGCGGGGACGGCCGCTACCTGCATTACGGTGTGCGCGAGTTCGGGATGGCCGCCATCATGAACGGCATCGCGCTGCATGGTGGGTTCATTCCCTACGGCGGCACCTTCCTGGTGTTTTCCGATTACGCGCGGAATGCCATCCGGATGTCGGCGATGATGGGCGCGGGCGTGATCCAGGTCCTCACCCATGATTCCATCGGCCTCGGCGAGGATGGCCCCACCCACCAGCCGGTTGAGCAACTGGCCTCGCTCAGGCTCATTCCGGGCCTCGAGTGCTGGCGACCCTGCGACGCAGCGGAAACGGCAGTGGCCTGGCAGGCTGCGATCGAGCGCCGCGACGGACCCTCCTGCCTGGTGCTCACCCGGCAGGCGGTGCCTCACCAGGCCCGTGATGACCATCAGCTGAAGGCCGTGGCCCGCGGGGGCTACGTGCTGCTGGACTGTGACGGCACGCCCGATTGCGTGTTGATCGGCACCGGCTCCGAGGTCGACCTGGCGATGCGGGCGGCAGCGGAACTGTCTGCAACCGGCCGACGCGTGCGGGTGGTCTCGATGCCCTGCGTCGAGCGCTTCGCCGCACAGGACCAGGCTTGGCGGGATGCCGTCCTGCCGCCCGGCGTGAGGGCCCGGGTGGCGGTGGAGGCCGGCGCCACGCAGGGCTGGTGGCGCTGGGTCGGCAGCGGTGGGCGGGTCATCGGCCTCGACCGCTTCGGCGCGTCGGCCCCTGCGAAGCAGCTGTTCGAGCATTTCGGTATCACCGCGGCGGCGGTCGCCGCGGCGGCCCGCGAGGCGATGGAAGCCTGAGCGGGCCAGGCATTTTCAAGTCAAGGCAAGAGGGTAAGCACATGGCGATCAAGGTCGGGATCAATGGTTTCGGACGCATCGGACGCATGGTGTTCAGGGCGGCCGTGCAGAACTTCCCAGGGGTGGAGATCGTCGGGATCAACGACCTGCTGGAGCCGGACTATCTCGCCTACATGCTGCGCTACGACTCGGTTCACGGACGCTTCAAGGGTGACATCGCCGTCGAGGGCAATGACCTGCTGGTCAATGGCAAGCGGATCCGGTTGACGGCGGTGAAGGATCCCGCCGAGCTCAAGTGGAACGAGGTGGGTGCCGACGTAGTCGTCGAATCCACCGGGCTGTTCCTGACGGCGGACACGGCGGGCAAGCACCTGGCAGCGGGCGCCCGCAAGGTGATCATGTCGGCCCCCTCCAAGGACGATACCCCCATGTTCGTCTACGGCGTGAATCACGGCAGCTACGCCGGCGAGACCATCATCTCCAATGCGTCCTGCACCACCAACTGCCTGGCGCCGGTGGCCAAGGTGCTGAACGACACCTGGGGCATCAAGCGGGGCCTGATGACCACCGTGCACGCCGCCACGGCCACCCAGAAGACGGTCGACGGTCCGTCCAACAAGGACTGGCGCGGCGGGCGCGGCATCCTCGAAAACATCATCCCCTCGTCGACGGGTGCCGCCAAGGCCGTGGGCAGGGTAATTCCCGCATTGAACAAGAAGCTCACCGGCATGGCGTTCCGGGTGCCGACATCCGACGTCTCCGTGGTGGACCTCACGGTGGAGCTGGAGGGGGCGGCCAGTTACGAGGAGATCTGCGCGGCCATGAAGACAGCGTCGGAGGGACCGATGAAGGGCGTTCTCGGGTACACCGAGGACAAGGTCGTGGCCACCGATTTCCGCGGTGAAAGCTGCACCTCCATCTTCGATGCCGAGGCCGGCATTGCGCTCGACCCCACCTTCATCAAGGTGGTGTCGTGGTACGACAACGAGTGGGGCTATTCCTGCAAGGTGCTGGAAATGGCCCAGGTCATCGCGAAGTAGGGACGGCCGACCCTCATGGAAAAAGTGCTGCGCATGGCCGACCTCGACCTCGCCGGGAAGCGCGTGCTGATCCGCGAGGACCTGAATGTGCCGGTGCACGAGGGCGTGGTCACCAGTGATGCCCGCATCCGCGCTGCCTTGCCGACGCTGCAGCTTGCCCTCTCTCGCGGCGCGGCGGTGATGGTGATGTCCCACCTCGGCAGGCCGAAGGAGGGCGCGTACGACCCCGACCTCTCGCTGGAGCCGGTGGCGGAGCGCCTGTCCGAGCTGTTCGGGCAACGCGTGCCCCTGGTGCGTGACTGGCTCGATGGCGTCGAGGTGGCTGCGGGTGAACTGGTGCTGCTGGAGAACGTCCGCTTCAATCCCGGCGAGAAGCGGGATGACGAGACGCTGGCAAGGCGCATGGCGGCCCTCTGCGACGTGTACGTGATGGATGCCTTCGGCACGGCGCACCGGGCCGAGGCCAGCACTCACGGGGTGGCGCGGCATGCGCCGGTGGCCTGCGCAGGGCCGCTGCTGGTGAACGAACTGGTGGCGCTCGAGACGGCGCTGGAAAAGCCTCGTCGGCCCCTGCTGGCTATCGTGGCCGGCTCCAAGGTGTCGACCAAGCTCACCGTGCTGGAAACCCTGCTCGCCAAGGTCGATCAGCTGATCGTGGGCGGTGGCATCGCCAACACCTTCCTCGCAGCCGCCGGCCTGCCCATCGGCAAGTCGCTGCACGAGCCCGACATGGTGGACATCGCCCGCCGCCTGCTGCAGCAGTCGCATCAGCGGGGCGTGGACATCCCGCTGCCCACCGACGTGGTGGTGGCCACCGAGTTTGCGGCGAGCGCCGAGGCCGACGTCAAGAGCGCGGCAACGGTCGGGGCGAATGAAATGATCCTCGATATCGGGCCGGATACCGCGGAGAAACTGGCCGCCATGATCGAGCAGGCGGGCACGGTGATCTGGAACGGCCCGGTCGGGGTGTTCGAGTTCGACCAGTTCGGCGAGGGCACCCGCGTGCTCGCCCAGGCTATCGCTCGCTCCGCGGCCTTCTCGCTGGCGGGCGGTGGCGACACGCTGGCGGCGATCGAAAAATACGGGGTGGAGGATGGGATGTCCTATATCTCCACCGGGGGCGGCGCCTTCCTGGAATTCGTCGAGGGCAAGACCCTGCCTGCCGTCGCCGCCCTGCAGGAGAGGGCGCTCACGCAACCTGGACAGAAGGACCCAGTCTGATGTCACGCCACAGCAAGATCGTCGCGACCCTCGGCCCGGCCACGGACGATCTGGACGTCCTGTGCAAGGCCCTGCAGGCCGGAATCGACCTGGTCAGGGTCAATTTTTCCCATGGCAAGGCCGAGGATCATGCCCGGCGCGTGGCCCTTGCTCGCAAGGCCTCCGCCCAGGTTGGGCGCTACGTGGGCATCCTCGGCGACCTCAGTGGCCCCAAGATCCGCATCGAGCGCTTCGCCAGCGGGCCCGTTACCCTGCGTGAGGGCGCCGTTTTCGTGCTCGATACCGCGCTCGATCCGGATGCCGGCGACGAGTCGCAGGTGGGTTGCAGCTACCAGTTGCTGCCGAAGGACGTCGCGGCCGGGGACGTGCTGCTGTTGAACGACGGGCTCATCGCCCTGCGCGTCGAGGCCGTCGAGGGCACGAGGGTGGTCACCCGCGTCCAGCTGGGCGGTGAGCTCGGTAACCACAAGGGGCTCAACAAGCAGGGTGGGGGACTGTCGGCCGGCGCCCTGACCGACAAGGACCGACGCGACATCGTCACTGCGGCTGGGCTCGGGCTCGACTACCTGGCGGTGTCCTTCGTGCAGTCGGCGGCAGACATCGAGGAGGCCCGCAGCCTGATGCGATCGGCCGGCGGTGACTGCGGCATCGTGGCCAAGATCGAGCGCACCGAGGCGCTCACCGACCTCGAGGGGATCGTGCGGGCCAGTGACGCGGTGATGGTGGCCCGGGGTGACCTTGGGGTCGAGGTAGGCTATGCCGAGCTCACCGGCCTGCAGAAGCGGATCATCCGCCTCGCCCGTCACCTCAATCGGCCGGTGATCACCGCTACCCAGATGATGGAGTCCATGATCGTCAACCCCGTGCCCACCCGGGCCGAGGTCTCGGATGTGGCCAATGCCATCATGGACGGCAGCGATGCGGTCATGCTGTCGGCCGAGACGGCCGTCGGCAAGTATCCAGTCAAGGTGGTGGCGGCCATGGCGCAGGTCATTGAGGGCGCCGAGAAGTGGGAACTGGCCCGGCGCGACCTGTCCGACCCGGACGGCGAGTTCACCCGCACGGACGAGGCCATCGCCCATGCGGTGATGTACACCGCGCGCCATCTCGATGTGCGTGCCATTGTGGCGCTGACCGAATCAGGCTCGACGGCGCTGTGGATGTCCCGCACCCGCTCCGGCATCCCTATCTATGCCTTCAGCCGCCAGGGCAGCACCCGACGGCGCGTCACCCTGTATCGCGGTGTCTACCCAATCGACTTCGACGTCACCGATACCCATCCCGACGTGCTCTATCCCACGATCTTCTCCGTGCTGCTGCGTCGCGGCCTGGCGCAGGAAGGCGACCTCGTCATCATCACCAAGGGGGAGCTGCGCGGCGTGAAGGGTGGCACCAACACCATGAAGATCCTGCGCGTCACCCGGGAGGGTTGAACCATGCACCGAGCCGTTTCCATCCTGGCCCGCGGTCTGCTGTGGATCGGAGCCTTGCTGCTGCTGCTGGTCCTGGCGGCCTGGCTCGCGCTGCGTGCCAGCCTGCCTGAAGTCGAGGGCGAGGCGACCCTGGCGGGCCTGTCGGGTCGTGTGCTGGTCGAGCGTGATGCCGAGGGCGTCCCCGTTATCCGCGGTGCCAATCGCCTCGACGTCGCCCGCGCCAGTGGCTACGTCCATGCCCAGGAGCGCTTCTTCCAGATGGACCTGACTCGGCGTTCGGCGGCCGGCGAACTGTCGGCGCTGGTCGGCGCCAAGGCGCTGGACGCCGACCGGCGAGTGCGCATCCATCGATTCCGGTCACTGGCCCGGCAGGTCTTCGAGAATTCGGACGCGTCCGACCGGGCCCTGCTCGAGGCCTACGCAGAAGGCGTGAACGCCGGCCTCGGCGCCCTGTCGGCGCGGCCCGTTGAATACTTGCTGCTGCGCCGGGAGCCCGAGCCCTGGACACCCGAGGATTCGCTCCTGGTCACCTACGCCATGTGGATCACCCTGCAGCTCAATGCGCTGCCGGTCGAGCTGCAGCACGAGCGGCTGCATGCGGCCCTCCCTGACGTGGTGTATCGGTTGGTGGCACGGAGTGAGTCGCCCTGGGATGCGCCACTCGACAACAGCATCCTGCCCGAAGTACCCCTGCCGAGCGCCGACGAGTACGACCTGCGGACCTTGGATCCGGTCCTGTTCGAGGAGGACTCGCCGCCCACCAACCCACTGCGCCTGACCTGGCTGGCAGCGGACGACCCGGAGGCCATGCTCGGCAGCAACAATTGGGCCCTGGCCGGCAGTCGTACCGCGAGCGGGCACGCGCTGGTTGCCAACGACATGCACCTGGGCCTTTCGCTGCCCAACACCTGGTATCGAGCCCGGCTGGTGGCCGAGCAGGAGAACCTCGACGTGACCGGCGTGACCTTGCCCGGCACGCCCCTGGTGGTGGCCGGCAGCAACGGGCGCGTCGCCTGGGGCTTCACCAATTCCTACGGTGACTTCCAGGACCTGGTGAGGCTCGACCTGGAACCCGGATCCGAGGCGCGTTACCTCACGCCGGACGGCGTGGAGGCCCTGCAGCGCATCACCGAGGTGATCGAGGTGGCCGACGGGGAGGCGGTGGAGTTTCCCATCGAGCATAGCCGTTGGGGACCGGTGGTGGGTCGCGATGCCGAGGGACGCCCCCTGGTCCATGCGTGGACCGCGCACCGCCCGGAGGCGCTGAACCTGGAACTGTGGCGCATGGAATCGGCGCAGGATCTCGAACAGGCCATCGGCCACGCTGCAGGCAGCGGTATGCCGGCCCAGAATGCACTGATCGGAGACGCGTCGGGCCGTATCGCCTGGGTCATCACCGGCAAGCTGCCCCGTCGGGCGGACTACGATCCCCTGCTGCCTTCTTCCTGGGCGGAGCCCGGCTCCGGCTGGACCGGATGGGTCGAACCGGCAGAGCAGCCGCGTATCGTCGATCCGCCGGACGGGCGGGCCTGGACGGCCAATTCGAGGGTGGTGGGCGGCGATCTGTATGCCACCGTGGGCAATGGCGGGTACGCCCATGGTGCGCGGGGCATGCAGATCCGCGACGGCCTGGGTGGGCTGCAGGGCGCTAAGCCGCGGGCCTTCCTGCCTATTCACCTGGATGACCGTGCGGTGTACCTGACGGGCTGGCAACAACTCCTGCTGGAGACCCTCGACCGCCTGGGGCCCGAGGTCGCCGCTGCGCATGCCTTTGTCAGCGGCTGGAGCGGCCGGGCGGCGCCCGACGATATCGGTTACCGGATCGTGCGCAGCTTCGAGCGCACTGTGACCGATCGCAGCTTTGCCATGTTGACTGTCGAGGCGCGCCGGCGCTGGCCTGAATTCGGCTGGCGGCCGCCGGCGCGCTTCACCGACGTCGCCTGGCGCCTCATCGAAGAGCGCCCACCGCACCTGCTGGATCCGCGCTTTGCAGACTGGGACGCCTGGTTGGACGACGCCGCGCGCTCAACCCTGGTCGAACTGCAGGAGACCTGCGGAACGCTCGACACCTGCACCTGGGGCAAGGTGTCGTCCTCACCCATCCGTCATCCCCTGAGCGCGGCGGTGCCGGGCCTGGGGCTCCTGTTCGACATGACCTGGATCGAGTTGCCCGGCGACTGGTCGATGCCGAGAGTGCAGTCGCAGCGCTTCGGCGCTTCGGAGCGCTTCGCGGTGGAGCCGGGACGCGAGGTCGAGGGCTACTTCCACATGCCGGGCGGGCAGGCCGGTCATCCGCTCTCACCCTATTACGGTGCCGGGCACCTGGCCTGGGTGGAGGGCACGCCCAGTCCCTTCCTGCCGGGACCGACGGAGTATCAGCTGACCCTCAGCCCAGCGCCCTGATCGCCCGGTCCAGGCCCTCCAGGGTCATCGGGAACATGCGCTCCCCGGTCAGTTCCCGGGTGATCTGGATCGACTGGGTCCAGCCCCAGCGTTCCTCCGGATCGGGGTTCAGCCAGGCGAAGCGCGGATAGGCCTGCAGCAGGCGCTGCAGCCACGTAGCGCCGGGTTCCTCGTTCCAGTGCTCGATGCTGCCGCCGGGCTGCAGGATCTCGTAGGGACTCATGGCCGCATCGCCCACCATCACCACCCGGTAGTCGCTGGCGTAGGTCCGGAGGATCTCGAGCGTCGGGATCCGCTCCGCATGTCGCCGGCGGTTGTCCTTCCAGACCGACTCGTACAGGAAGTTGTGGAAGTAAAAGTACTCCAGGTGGCGGAATTCACTGCGGGCGGCGGAGAACAGCTCCTCGCACAGGCGCACGTGATCGTCCATGGAGCCGCCCACATCTAGGAACAGCAGCACCTTCACCGCGTTGCGGCGCTCGGGCACCATCTTGATGTCCAGCAGGCCGGCGTTACGGGCCGTAGCCTCGACGGTGCCATCGAGGTCGAATTCCTCCGCTGCCCCCTTTCGTGCGAACCGACGCAGCCGCCTGAGCGCCACCTTGATGTTCCGGGTGCCGAGTTCGACGGCATCGTCGAGGTTGGCGAATTCGCGCCGGTCCCACACCTTGACGGCCTTTCGCTGCCCGGCGCCCTCGCCGCCGATGCGGATGCCCTCCGGGTTGTAGCCACCGTTGCCGAAAGGCGAGGTGCCGCCAGTGCCGATCCACTTGCTGCCGCCCTGGTGGCGACCTTTCTGCTGCTCCAGGCGCTCCTTGAGGGCCTCCATCAACGCATCCCAGCTGCCGAGTGACCGGGCCCGGGCCTTGGCCTCCTCGTCGAGCAGGGACTCCAGCTCCTTGCGCAGCCAGTCTTCGGGGAGTTCGCGCTGCAGCGCGGCAAAAGCCTCCTCCAGTCCGCGGAAGTGCGCGGCAAAGACCCGGTCGAATCGATCGTAGTGACGCTCATCCTTGATCAGCAGCGTGCGCGAAAGCAGGTAGAAGTCGTCGACCGAAGTGCTGATGACCCGGGCCTCCAGCGCGGCCAGCAGGGCGAGGAATTCAGTGAGTGAGACCGGAATCCCGGCGGCGCGCAGCATCTCCAGGAAGCGCACCAGCATGGGTCGGCCTCAGGGCTGGCGGTTGGCCCGACGGTGCAGGAAGACCAGCTGTTCGAACAGGTGAACGTCCTGCTCGTTCTTCAGCAGCGCTCCATACAGGGGCGGGATCGAGCTCTTGCCGTCGCCCTGCCGCAGCGCCTCCGGCGGGATGTCTTCGGCCAGCAGCAGCTTGATCCAGTCCAGCAGTTCCGAGGTAGAGGGCTTCTTTTTGAGGCCGGGTACCTCGCGGATGCGATAGAAAGCCTCCAAGGCCTCCTTGAGCAGGGCGCGCTTCAGCCCGGGGTAGTGCACCTCGATGATGCTGGTCATGGTGGCCGCGTCCGGGAAGCGGATGTAGTGGAAGAAGCAGCGCCGCAGGAAGGCGTCTGGCAGTTCTTTCTCGTTGTTGCTGGTGATGATGACGATGGGTCGATGCCGCGCGCGGATGGTCTGCCGCGTCTCGTAGACGTAGAACTCCATGCGGTCGAGTTCGCGCAGCAGGTCGTTGGGGAACTCGATGTCGGCCTTGTCGATCTCGTCGATCAGCAACACGGACTGCTCATCATCCTCGAAGGCGCGCCAGAGCATGCCCTTGACGATGTAGTGGGAGATGTCCGCAACCCGTCCATCGCCCAGCTGTGAATCGCGCAGCCGGGACACCGCATCGTATTCGTAGAGCCCCTGCTGGGCCCGGGTGGTCGACTTGACGTGCCACTCGTGCAGGGGGCGGCCGAGCGAGCGGGCGACTTCCTCCGCCAGGCGGGTCTTGCCGGTGCCCGGCTCGCCCTTGATGAGCAGCGGCCGGCCCAGCGTCACCGCCGCATTGACGGCCAGTTCCAGCTCGGCGGTGGCGACGTAGCTGTCGGTCCCGGAAAAGCGGCTCACGTGATCAGTCTGCCCCGCTGCCGCCTGCGCCGGCCCCGAGCTTCTTGAGCTCGGCCAGCACCATGGCCGAGTGACCGTCCGGGTCGACCTTCATGTAGTGCCGGGCGATGCGGCCCTCGGGGTCGATGATGAAGGTGTCGCGGCGGGCGATCTCCCAGATGCCGCCGAACTTGGTCAGCACGCCGTAGCGGGCCGCCACCTTCTTGTCGGCGTCCGCCAGCAGGGCGAACGGCAGGCTGTATTCCTCGGCGAATGCCTTGTGCGACTCGACGTCATCGACGCTGACCCCGAGCACGACTGCGCCGAGCTTGCGGAAGGCGAAGATATCGTCGCGAATTTCGCAGGCCTGGGTGGTGCAGCCCGGCGTGTTGTCCTTCGGGTAGAAGTACATCACCACCCACTTGCCGCGATAGTCGGCGAGGGTG
>JAURMS010000234.1 GCA_030830595.1 Gammaproteobacteria bacterium
AGACTGAACATCTGCAGGGCCTGGTCGCGGGCTTCCTGGGCATCGTGCCAGCACTCCACCAGCCGCCGCTGACTGACCGACTCATGGGCCTGCCAGAGGTCGCGCAAGGGCTGGGGGAGGTCCTGCTCCGCAGCCGGCTCCGTGATGTCGACGCCCAGGCGCTCGGGGCGGGTGGCGCCCAGCACGTTGAAGACCAGCACGCTGTGGTGAGCGGCAATGGCCCGACCGGATTCGCTGATGATGGTGGGATGGGGAATGCCTCGGGTGTCGCAGACGCTCGCGATCCGGTAGACCACGTCGCTGGCGTATTCCCGCACCGAATAGTTCATCGACGACTCGAAGTTGGTCCGCGAGCCGTCGTAGTCGACGGCAAGGCCCCCGCCCACGTCGATGTATTCGAGTCCTGCGCCCATGCCAACCAGCTCGGCATAGACGTGCGCGAGTTCTCCCACGGCGTCCTTGACCCGACGAATGTCGTGCAGCTGCGAACCGGGGTGGCAGTGCACGAGCTTGAGGCAGTCGAGCATGGAGTGCTGCCTGAGCACCTCCACCAGCTCCAGCAGCTCAGTGGCGAACAGGCCGAACTTGGAGCGATCGCCGGCTGATTCACGCCAGCGTCCGGTACCCTCCGCGGCCAGCTTGACCCGCACCCCGATGGCCGGCCGTACCCCGTAGCGCTCGGCATGGCGCAGGATCATGCCCAGCTCGTCGAAGTTCTCCACCACCGGGATGATCCTGCGGCCGAGCTTGCTGGCGAGGATCACTGCCTCGATATAGCTGTCGTCCTTGAAGCCGTTGCAGATGATGAGCCGGCCCTCGGTGTCGCCGGTGACGGCCATGACCGCCAGCAGCTCGGGCTTGGAACCCACTTCGAGCCCGAAGCCCAGGTCGGCACTGCCGCGGTAGACCTCCTCGACCACCAGTCGCTGCTGGTTCACCTTGATCGGGAACACGGCGGAGTAGCGGCCCTGGTAGCCGTTCTCGCTGATGGCGGCCGCAAACGCCCCGTGCAGGGCACGCAGACGGTGGCGCAGGATGTCCGAAAACCGGACCACCAGCGGGGCGGTGAGGTCGCGCGCCTTCAATTGTTCGACCACCTCGTGAAGGTCGATTTCGCGTGCCGGGTCGCCATCGGGTCGAACCACCAGGTGCCCGGCCTCGTTGGCATGGAAGTAGCCGCCGCCCCAGGCCTGCACGGAGTACAAGTCCAGGGAATCCTGGACGCGCCAGCCAGCGCTGCGATGGAGGGGAGATGGGGTGCTCATCTGGCGGCCTCCCTATAGGGGGCGCGAAAGATAGCAGATCGCGGGCGGATGTAAATCGTGGTTCAGCGCGGCGGGTCGGTCGCCACTGCCCGTGCCGGGTCGCGGATCCACTCGCTCCAGGAACCGGCGTAGAGCCGGCCGCGAGGCAGGCCCGCGTGGGCCATGGCCAGCAGGTTGTGACAGGCGGTCACGCCCGAGCCGCACATGCTGACGAGCCGGCCCGCATCACTGCCACCGAGCGTCGCCGACCAGCGGCGGCGCAGCGCCTCGGGCGGCAGGAACTTGCCCTGCGCGTCCAGGTTGGCGTTGCAGAAATGATTGACGGCACCGGGTACGTGCCCCGCGACCGGATCGACCGGCTCCTGGTGGCCGGCGAATCGCTCCGGGGCTCTCGCATCGACCAGCAGGCAGCCTGCTTCGAGCAACCCCAGCAGGTCAGTCGTGGTGACGACCCAGTCGTCGTGCCAGGCGGGCTGGAACACGGTCGACCTGCGCGACCTGACCGAGGTATCGAGCTTGAGGCCGGCCGCCTGCCAGGCTGCCAGCCCGCCGTCGAGCACGGCCGCGTGTGTGTGTCCGGCCCAGTGCAGCATCCACCAGAGGCGCGCGGCAAACTGTCCGCCGCCGGCGTCGTAGGCCACCACCTGGGTCCCCGGCGTGATGCCCCAGCCCGACAGAGTGGCGGCCCAGGCTTCGTGAGAGGGCAGGGGATGGCGCCCGCTGGCCGGCGATGCAGGGCCCGACAGGTCGACCTCGAGGTCCGCATGCAGTGCGCCGGGTAGGTGTGCCCGGGCCCAGTCGCGCCGACCCTGCAGCGTGTCACCGAGGCTCGCGCGACAGTCGATGAGCAGCCAGTCGGGGTCGGCAAGCCGCTTCGAGACGGTCTCGACATCGACAAGGGTGTCGGCCACTGGAAGTCCTCCTCTCGCAGTTCCCGGCGCATTGTAGCCAGCGCCCGGCCCCGGGGCAGCGGGCATGGGGTAACATCCCCGGTCGACCATTATCGATTGCGGAGCAGGGTTTCATGACCAGCCATCAAGTTCACTGTCATTTTCCGGGCCGCCTGCTGTTTATCGGCTTCGGCAGCATCGGGCAGGGCGTCCTGCCGCTCATCCTTCGCCACATCGGTGGCCTGACCCCGGACCGCATCACGGTCGTGACTGCTGACGATGCGGGTCGCGAGGAGGCCGAGGCCTTCGGCGTGAGGTTCGTGAACCATCCGCTCACCCGTGAGAACTATCGCCATGTGCTCGATCCGCTGGTGGGACGGGGCGACTTCCTGCTGAACCTTTCCGTGGAAGTCTCCAGCGTGGCCCTGATGAAGCTGTGCAACGAGAAGGGTGCGCTGTACCTGGACACCTGCATCGAGCCCTGGCCAGGCGGCTACGACGACCCCAGTATCCCCGCAAGCCGGCGAACCAACTACGCACTGCGCGAGGAAGTGCTGGAACTGCGCAAGTCACGCCCGGGTGGCCCCACGGCGGTCATCACCCATGGTGCCAACCCCGGCCTGGTCTCGCATTTCGTGAAGCAGGCCTTGCTGGACATCGCTGCCGACACCGATGTCGACGTCTCGGAGCCAGGCACCCGCGAAGAGTGGGCCGCGCTGGCCCATCAGCTCGGTGTCAAGGTCATCCATATTGCGGAGCGCGACACCCAGGTGTCATCGCAGCCCAAGGAGCCCGGCGAGTTCGTCAATACCTGGTCGGTCGATGGGTTCATCAGCGAGGGCAGCCAGCCGGCGGAACTCGGCTGGGGCACCCACGAGCGGCATTTCCCGCGTGATGGACGCCAGCACGATTTCGGCCGGCGTAGCGCGATCTATCTCACTCAGCCCGGTTGCTCCACGCGGGTACGCACGTGGACCCCGCTGGCCGGGCACTTCCATGGCTTCCTGATCACCCATGGCGAGTCGATTTCGATCTCGGATTTCCTCACCGTTCGCGAGGGCGAGAAGATCGCCTACCGTCCGACGGTTCACTATGCCTATCACCCGGCGGATAACGCCGTCCTGTCGGTCCACGAATTCTGCGGGCGCAACTTCCGTGAGCAGGAGCGCAAGCGGATCATGATGGAGGACATCACCGCCGGCATCGACGAGCTGGGCGTGCTGCTGGCCGGCCATCGCAAGAATGCCTACTGGTACGGCTCACAACTGTCCACCGATGAGGCGCGGCGGCTGGTCCAGTTCAACAGCGCGACCTCACTGCAGGTGACGGTGGCTGCACTGTCCGGCATGATCTGGGCCATCGAGAACCCGAACGCCGGCATCGTCGAACCTGACGAGATCGACTTCCGCCGCAACCTCGAGATCTGCCTGCCCTATCTCGGTCCGGTGGTGGGCAAGTACACCGACTGGACGCCGGTCACCGACCGTGGTCGATTGTTCCCCGAGGATCTCGACGAGGCCGATCCCTGGCAGTTCAAGAACGTGCGGGTCATCTGAGCGCGCCACTCAGTCGTAGTCGATGGCCGTGATCACCAGCCTGCGGTGTCCGCGCGGGGTCTCCAGGCTCACCTCATCGTCGAGCCGCTTGCCCATCAGCGCGCGACCGAGCGGCCCATCCATGCTGATGTAGTCCGGCTGCTGGTCATGCTCGTCAGGCCCCACCAGGCGATGCCGGGTCGCACTGCCTGACTCGTCCTCGACCTCCACCCAGGCGCCGAAGAAGACCCTGCTGCGATCTACGGGGGGCTGGTCGACCACCACCATGCCATCGAGTCGCTTGCGCAGGAAGCGCACCCGGCTGTCGATCTCGCGCAGCCGTCGCTTGCCGTAGGTGTACTCGGCATTCTCGGAGCGATCGCCCTGAGCGGCCGCTTCGGCCACCGCCAGGGTGACCGCCGGGCGCTCGACCGACCACAGGTGTTCCAGTTCAGCCCGCAGCCGCCTTTCGCCCTCCCGGGTGATGTACTTCGAGCCAGCCTGCGTCGGGGGGCGCCACCTGCCCATTTCGTGAACTCCGTCAACTTAAGCGCGCTGCGGTGTGCGCCAGTTCAAGTTATGTCAGCCGTTGTTGGGTTCAAATGACCCCTGGATGGAACGAGTTCCATCCAATCCCCTGGCGGACCTCTGACCTTCCCTTCATGGATGTCCGCTATTCGAGCCCCCGTTCATACGGGGGCTCTTTTTTTGTGTCGATTGGCCTAGTGTAGCGCCAATGGGCAGTCGCGAATTTCCCGATCACTTTTCCGGCCATGCCGACCTGTATGCGCGGCTGCGGCCGGGCTACCCGCCGTCCCTGTTCGATTTCCTCTCCGCCGCGGCGCCCGGTGACGCGCTGGCCATCGATGTGGGTACGGGCAACGGGCAGGCGGCGAGGGAGCTGGCCAGCCGCTTTGCTCGGGTGGTGGCCACCGATGCCAGCGCGGCGCAGTTGCAGCATGCGCCATCGCTGCCGAACGTCACCTACCGACAGAACCTTGCCCAGCTCACCGGGGAAGAAGCGGGCAGCTGCCAGTTGCTCACTGCTGCCCAGGCCGCCCACTGGTTCGACTGGCCGGCCTTTGGCGCGGAGCTGCGCCGCGTGCTGGCTCCCGGCGGCTTACTGGCCCTCTGGACCCAGGAGCTGTGCCGAGTGGAGGAAGGCTACGCGCAATTGTGGGTCGAATGACTCGAATGCCTCCGCCCGCCGTTGCAGCGGGCCTGGAGCGGTGGCCGGCGCGAGGTGGCGTGGCCCATCCACCTGCGCGCAGGCTGCAAAAGCCGCGA
>JAURMS010000003.1 GCA_030830595.1 Gammaproteobacteria bacterium
CACCCCGCTCGAGCGACTGTTCACCGGTGCGGAATTCGCGCCCATCCGCGAGGCCGCACGAGCCGTGCACAAGCGGGTGCTGCGCAGCCGGCTGTTCGTCGCCCTGCACATGCATGCGGGCGATGGCAACGTGCACACCAATATCCCCGTCAACTCGGACGACTACGCCATGATGCGCGAAGCCGAGGAGACGGTGGAGCGGATCATGGCGATTGCCCGCTCCCTCGACGGCTCCATCTCGGGCGAGCACGGCATCGGCATCACCAAGTACGCCTTCCTCACCGAGGCCGAGGTGGCGGAGTTCCGCGCCTACAAGGAGCGGATCGACCCCGAGGGCCGCTACAACCGGGGCAAGCTGCTGCCCGGCGCGGACCTGCGCCATGCCTACACGCCGAGTTTCGGCCTGCTGGGACACGAGTCCCTGATCATGCAGCAGTCCGACATCAACTCCATCTCGGATGCCGTGAAGGACTGCCTGCGCTGCGGCAAGTGCAAGCCGGTCTGCGCCACCCATGTGCCGGGCGCCAACCTGCTCTACTCGCCGCGCAACAAGATCCTGGCCACCTCCCTGCTGGTGGAGGCCTTCCTCTATGAGGAGCAAACCCGCCGCGGGGTCTCGGTGCGCCACTTCGACGAGTTCGGTGACGTGGCCGACCACTGCACGATCTGCCACAAATGCGCCTCTCCATGCCCGGTGGACATCGACTTCGGCGACGTGTCGATGGCCATGCGCGACCTGCTGCGGCGCCTCGGCAAGCAGCGCTTCAATCCGGCCAAGCGGGCCGCGCTGTTCTTCCTCGAGGCCAACCGCCCCGAGACCATCAAGGCCGCCCGCAAGGTGATGATCGACTGGGGTTACCGGGCTCAACGCCTGGGGCATCGGGCGCTGGCCGGCTTCGCCCGCCGCCAGACCCGTCAGCCACCGGCCACCACCGGCCGGCCACGCCTGCACGAGCAGGTGGTGCACTTCGTCAACAAGAAGATGCCGGGCGGCCTGCCCAAGCGGACGGCCCGGGCCCTGCTGGACATCGAGGACCGCAACTACGTCCCGGTGATCCGCGATCCGCAGCGCACCACAGCCGACTCGGAAGCCGTGTTCTATTTCCCCGGCTGCGGCTCGGAGCGACTGTTCTCCCAGGTCGGGCTGGCCACCCAGGCGATGCTGTGGAAGGTCGGAGTGCAGACCGTCCTGCCCCCGGGCTACCTGTGCTGCGGCTATCCGCAGCGCGGCGCCGGGGAATTCGACAAGGCGGAAAAAATGATCACCGACAACCGGGTCCTGTTCCACCGGGTGGCCAACACCCTCAATTACCTCGACATCAAGACGGTGGTGGTCAGTTGCGGCACCTGCCACGACCAGCTGCAGGGCTACCGCTTCGAGGAGATCTTTCCCGGCGCCCGCATCGTCGACATCCACGAGTTCCTCATGGAGAAGGGCGTATCGGTCAATGGGGTCACCGGCGTGCGTTACATGTACCACGACCCCTGCCACTCGCCCATGCAGGAGCATGAGCCACTCACCGTGGTCAACACCCTGATGAACGCCAGCGCCAACGGCAGGATCGTGAAGAACGACCGCTGCTGCGGCGAGTCCGGCACGCTGGCCGTGGTGCGGCCGGACGTCTCCACGCAGGTACGCTTCCGCAAGGAGCAGGAGCTGGCTCGCGGCACCGAGGCCCTCAGGGCGGATGGCTTCGAGGGCCAGGTGAAGGTCCTGACCTCCTGCCCATCCTGCCTGCAGGGGCTGGCGCGGTTCACCGACGATACCGGGCTGGACGCCGACTACATCGTGGTGGAACTGGCGCGTCACGTGCTGGGCAAGGACTGGATGCCCGACTACATCCGGCTGGCCAATACCGGCGGCATCGAGCGGGTCCTGCTATGAGATTATTTAGTGCAATTAAAACATATGGTTGCGGTCTTATTTTATAAATAGATTCAAGTCATGGCGGGTCGCACTTTGCATCGGGCGCCATGGACACTATTATCTCGGGGGCGGATGTCCCGCCCCGTCAGTGAAAGGGGTTGATTGCAATGGCGATTTCGGTAGGCGGCGATGCTTCGGAACCCATGGTTGAGCCCAACGTCATTCCGTTGGTGGACATCATGCTGGTGCTGCTCATCATCTTCATCATCACGATTCCGGTGATGACCCACGCGGTCAAGATCGACCTGCCGCGCGACACCCCCAGCGAGCCCACGGAGCCGCCCGAGGTCATCAACCTCGAGATCGACTTCGACGGCAGCATCATCTGGAACGGCTCGGTGATCGACGCGGCGACCATGATCGACTTCATCCGCACCGACGCCAACAAGGACCCGCAGCCCGAGGTGCACCTCCGGGCCAACTCCCGCGTCCGCTACGAGTACGTGGCCTACGTCCTGTTCGCGCTCCAGCGCAATGGGCTCAAGAAGATCGGCTTCCTGACGGGCGACCCGTCCGCGGCACCGGCGGGCTAGCCTCCGGCATAGCGCGCAAACCAGGCCAGGATGGCCTGGTTGCGTGCCGCCAGCTGGCTCGGCCTCAGGTCGAGCGCATGCGGCGCCCCCGGCACCCGCACCAGCAGGGTGTCCACGCCCCTCAACTTGAGCGCGTGATAGAACTGCTCGGATTCCGAGATCGGGGTGCGCAGGTCCTGTTCCCCGGTCAACAGCATCGTCGGCGTGCTGACCTTGCCCACCCGCGATAGCGGCGAACGACGCCAGTAGGCTTCGGGCTCCTCCCACGGCGGTGCAGCGAACCAGTAACGGGAAAAGTAGTTGGGCAGGTCGGCAGTCAGCGCAAAGCTGGTCCAGTTGATCACCGGCTTCTGCACCACCGCCGCCTTGAAGCGATCAGTGCTCCCGACGATCCATGCGGTCAGCACCCCGCCGCCGCTGCCGCCTGTGACGTACAGCCGCCCGGGATCCGCGTGGCCCGCCTCGATCACGGCGTCAACAGCCGAAAGCAGGTCGTCGTAATCCTTGCCCGGATAGTCGTGATGGATCAGGTTGGCGAAGGCCTCCCCATAGCTGGTGCTGCCGCGCGGATTCACATAGAGCACCAGGTAGCCGGCGGCCGCATAGAGCTGCATCTCCATCGCGAAGCGCGGCCCGTAATTGGCAAAGGGACCGCCATGAATCTCGAGGATCAGCGGGTAGCGTTGTCCGGCCTTGAATCCCGGTGGCTTGACCAGCCAGGCCTGAATCTCACGACCGTCGACTGAAGACGAGACGTTCAACTCCTCCACTTCGCCGAGGCTTCGTCTTCCCAAAAAGTCCTCATTGAGCGACGTCAGCACCCGACTTTTGCGGCCGGGCTCCAACAGGGCCACCTCGGCCGGTTGCAAGGCTGTCAGCGAAGTGTAGGCCAGGCGACCGCCGCGCGACTGCGAGTAGGAGCCGCCAGGATAGGGGCGAGACCAGCTGGTGCCGCCGAGGTCGTCGACGAGGACCTCTGCCCGGCCACCCGCCACAACGGGCAGCCTGAGCAGCCGGGTACGACCCCGATCGTCCGACTCGACGATCAGCGAGCGGCCGTCCGGCGACCAGCTCGGCGCGTTGAGGTCACGATCGAGGTCGGGAAACAACTCTCGCGGCTCGCCACCAGCCAGCGGCATGAAGTAGAGGCGACTGCGCTGGTAACTCATGCGCCGGTCATCGAAACCGGTCCAGGCCAGCCATTTGCCGTCTGGCGACACCACCGGATCGGAATCTGGTCCATAGCGCCGGGTCAAGGGCGTCAGTTCGCCCTCGGCGAGGTCCAGTCGGTAGAGCTCGCTGTCCAACGGATGCTGCTCCCGGTCCTCGCGACGATTCGCCGAAAGCAACAGGCCACTGCCATCGGGCAGCCACTCCAGGTCACCGTGATCATAAGGTCCCTCGGTCAGCTGCCGGGGCGTGCCCCCCTCGGCCGGCACCACGAAGACCTGGGCGTAGGCATCGGGCAGCATGCCGCGGCCATCGCCGCGGAACACCATGCGATCGATCACCACCAGCGGCTCGGCCCACTTGGCACCCTTGGGCGCCTTCGGCAGGTCGATCGCCAGGGGTTCTTGTTGGCGGGCCACGCGCATCGTGAACGCCAGGCTGGAGCCGTCGGGAGACCATTCCATGGAGAGTGGCGCGTCGGGCAACTGGGCAACAGCCGTCGAGGCTCCCGCCCCCAGGTAGCGGATATAGAGCTGGGCCCGCCCGTCACGGTCGGCCGCGACATAGGCCAAGCGGCTCCCATCGGGCGACCAGCGCGGCGTGGAGGCCTCGAGGTCACCGTCCAGCAACGGGCGATGGCTGCTGCCGTCCGCGCCCACCATCCACAGCTGACCCCGTCCGCGATCCAGCAGCTTGTCGAACGACCGGCGCTGATACACCACCTGCCTGCCATCCGGGGAGATTTGCGGATCGGCGGCGTACTCGAGCTCGAAGACATCGGCTGGCGCCAGCGGCGGCGTCTCGGCCGGGGCGTCCATGCAGGACCCGAACGCGACCAATGCCAGCACCCCTGCCGGCAGCTGCTTGTTCATCCTCATCGCACCCCTCCCGGTTGTTTGCCCCATCCAGCCTAACCCTTCGCTACCCCCTGCTCAATTCACGGCTTGACTTGGCTCGGAGCAAGGCGAGATCCTCCTCGCAGGGGGGACTCTAAATGAACCACAAGCAGGCGCTCGCGATTGTTGCCCTGGCCGCGGTTGCGGCCGCCCACGCCCGGCCCGCCGCGGCCGCCAGTGAGCAGTACGGCCGCTACTGCGCGGAATGTCATCATCTTGATTTGCGCGGCAGTGCCCACGGTGCTGCCCTGAGGGGCGCAGCATTCACTGCGAAATGGAGCGGCCGCAAGGCCGGGGATCTGGCCGAGCTCATCCGGACCAGCATGGCCATGAACGCACCCTCTGGCCTGAGCGAGCTCGAGGCACTCGCGCTGGCGGGTTACCTGGCCGAGGCCAATGGCGCCAAGCCGACGGATTCGCCCCCGGCTGCAGAGTCGGTCCTGACATTTGCGGGAGGCAGTGCCCAGGATGGCGAGGCCAGCAGCTGGGAAGGCGCCAGCGGGATTGCCGAGGCGGCGGCCCGGGCGAGTCGCTGGCGCAGCGGCCGAACTCCGGACCTGCGTCCGGTCACTCAGGCGCTGCTCGACGATCCACCGCCTGGCTCCTGGCTGAACTGGAGGCGGACAGCCTCCGGTCATGGCCACAGCCCCCTTGATCAGGTGAAGGTCGACAATGTCGGGCGTCTCAAGCTCGCCTGGGCCATGACCATGCGCGAGGGCAGCAACCAGGTCACCCCGATTGTTCATGACGGAGTGATGTTCCTGACCCACCCGGGGAACGTGATCCAGGCGCTGGATGCCGGCAGCGGTGAATTGATCTGGGAATACTCGGCAGGGTACCCGGAGGCTGCACGGACCCTGGGGGGCCCGACGCGGAACCTCGCCATCTACGGCGACAAGATTTTCCTGGCCACCTACGATGCCGCGCTGGTCGCCCTCGACATGCACTCTGGCAGGGAAGTCTGGCGCACGGTCAAGGCCGACTATCGCAAGGGTTACACCCACACCGCAGGGCCCGTGGTGGTCGCCGGGGTGCTGATCAGTGGCATCAATGGCTGCGAGCGTTTCAAGGATGAAGGCTGCTTCGTGACCGGGCACGATCCGGAGACGGGCCGCGAACTCTGGCGAACCCAGACCATCGCCCAAGCGGGCGACCCCAACGACGCGAGTTGGGCGGGAGTGCCGCCCATGCTGCGTGGCGGCGGGGACAACTGGATCGCCGGCAGCTACGACCCGGTGCTCGGCCTCTACTACCTCGGCACCTCCCAGGCGAAGCCATGGGTTGCAGCCAGCCGGGGCATGAGCCCGAGCGATGCGGCGCTGTATACCAATTCCACGCTGGCGCTTGACCCGGCCACCGGGCGAATCGCCTGGTATTTCCAGCATGTCCCCGGCGAGACCCTGGACATGGA
>JAURMS010000235.1 GCA_030830595.1 Gammaproteobacteria bacterium
CTGATCCTGTCAGCGGGGGGGCTGCACTTCACTCGATTGAATGCGCTCGGCATTGCCCCGACCTCGGAGATTCCCGTTCCCATCCTGCTGCTCGGCTGGAGCGTCGCCCTGTTGCTGCCGCTCGCCGTCGCCGCCTGGCTGAGAGGCCGCGAGGCCTGGCCAGTAGTGGTCGGTGCAGCGCTGGCGGGCGCCGTCGTGATGCTCGACACCGGCATCAGTTCGCAACGCCTCGTGGTGTATCTCCTGTACGCCACGGCATCGGTCGGCCTGGTGGTCTGGGGGATGCGCGAGCGCTTGAGCGGTCGGGTGAACCTCGGCGTGGTGTGCTTCCTGCTGACGCTGGTTTCGTTCTACTACTCCAGCCTGTTCGGCATGCTCGGCCGGGCGCTTGGGCTCATCGGCCTGGGCCTGGTGGTGCTGGTGGGCGGCTATCTGGCGGAACGTGGTCGCAGACGCCTGCTCGCGCGCCTTGAGGAGCCGTCGACATGAAGCCCCTCACCCGCGGCCTGCTGCTGGCAGGCATCCAGTTGCTGCTGGCCCTGGCGGTGGCGGGTACCTTGCTGTACGAGCGCAATACCCTGCCACGTGTCTGGGCGGAGACCACCGGCTTTGATCCCCTGCTGCCGATCCGGGGGCGCTACGTGGAGTTGAACCTGGTGGTGGATCTTGCCCCTGGCGAAGCGCCGTCCGAGGCGGAGCCCGCGGCCTGGCGCCAGGGCCGTCTCGATGTCCGCGGAGACAGGCTGGTCGCGACGCTGCTGCCCGAGGGCGAATACTCCAGCGACACCGTCATGCTGATGCCGGTTGCAACGCCAGCTGGACCGCGCTGGGCCATGGTGGAGCCGGTGGCGTTCTTTCTGCCGGAGGAGGCAGAGGATCCCACCCGACTCGACGCGGGCGAGGTGCTCTGGGCTGAAGTCAGCGTGCCCGAGCGAGGATCCCCCAGGCCCATCCGACTCGAGGTGCGCCCGCTCAGCCCAGGATCCGTTCCCGCTGATACAGCCAGCCCGCCAGCAGGGTAAGCAACACCCCGAGCGTCAGGGTGCTGAGGCCCGAGACCGCGAGGAAGGCCGCAGACAAGGGCTCGCCGCGCAGCAGGCCCTGGATCAACAGATGCTGTGACATGCTGGGGATCAGCATGAGCCCGGGCGCGGCCTTCACGTCGAGCAGGCCAGCCACCAGGATCGGAAGAGTGGGGACCACCAGCACCGCCCCCAGCCAGGTCTGCGCCTCCTTGTAGCTGCGGGTGAAGGACGCCACGACCGTGAGCAGCGCGGCGCCCAGCAGCGTGAAGGGCAGCATGCTGACAAAGACGCCCAGCGCGATCGCCGGACCGAAATTGGCGGACATGCCGATCTCCTCCAGCGGGATATAGGTGATCGCCTGCGACGAGGTGATGATGACCAGCACCAGCGCAATGGTCATGAACAGCGCCGAGGCCAGCACCTTGCCGTAGATCAGGTGCGCTCGCGGCACCGGCAGCGTCAGCAGGGATTCCAGCGAGCCGCGCTCGCGCTCACCAGCGGTGGCGTCGATGGCCAGGTACATGCCGCCCAGCAGGGTCGCCAGCACGATCAGGTAGGACAGCATGCCGAGTACCAGGGTGGAGCGGGTAGTGGGCGTCGACAGGTCCACCTGATCCACCACCAGCGGCTGCACCACCAGTGGAGAGATACCCCGCGCCTGCAGGCGCAGGCTGGCGAGGATCGATGACCACTCCTGCAGCGCTTGTTCGGTCCGCCTCGCGTAGCGCTCGGCACGCGAATTGGAGGCATCGGCATAGAGCTGCAGGCGCGCCGGTTCCCCGGCGGCGAGCTGCGTACCGAAGGCCTCCGGCACCACCAGCACGACTCTTTCGACGTCTTCGGCGATCCAGGCCCGAAGCCCCGCATCGTCCGCATCCTGCAGGGTGAGGGTGAAGCCTCGCTGCCTGAGGAAGTGCACCAGGTTCGGAGCGTGGTCGGCGCCTGCTACCGCCAGGGGAATGGCATCGTCGAGCGAGGTGATTGCGCGGTTCATGGATAGCGACAAGCCACCGGCGAACAGCAGGGGACCGAACAGCGGGGTCAGGACCAGGCTCGAGAGCAGTGAACGCCGGTCACGAACCGTTTCCATGAACTCCTTGCCCAGCACGGTCAGCAGGGTGCGGATCATGCAAGGCCCTCCTGGTCACCGAGCACCTGGACGAAGGTCTCCTCCAGGCTGGTGCCGCCGAAGCGATCCTGGAGTGCCGCCGGCGTGCCGCTTGCGGCCACCCGACCGCGGTCGATGATGACCACCTCGTCGCACAGTGCGGCCACCTCCTGCATGACGTGACTGGAGAACAGGACGCAGTGACCCTCGGCCCTCAGTTCCCGGATCAGTTCACGCAAGGCACGGGTGGCCATGACGTCGAGCCCGTTGGTGGGCTCATCGAGCAGCACGATGGCCGGTGAATGCACGAGCGCCCGAGCCAGGGCCACCTTGATCTTCTGGCCCTGCGAGAAGCCTGCGGTGCGCCGATCGGCGAAGGGCGCCATCTCGAGCTTGCTGACCAGCTCATCGATGCGTCGCTCCAGCGTGGGACCGCCCATGCCGTGGAGGCGACCGAAGAAGCGGATGTTTTCCCTTGCAGTGAGCTGTCGATAGCTGCCTGCCGAATGGGTGAGTACCCCGATGCGCCGCCGCGCGCCCAGCGGATCGCGGACGACGTCGATGCCGTCCACCAGGGCTCGGCCGCGGTCGGGCCGCAGGACGGTATAGAGGATGCGCAGCGTGGTCGACTTACCGGCCCCGTTCGGGCCCAGGAGCCCGGTGATCCGCCCGGTGCCGGCCTTGAAGCTGACGTCCTGTACGGCAGCCACCTCGCCGAAGGACTTGCCCAGGTTTTCCACCTCGATCATGGCACCACCCCGTTGAAGTTCACCATGAAGGGTGCCGGTTGCGAATCGTCCACGCAGCGGACATCGAGCCCCTGTGCGGAGCCGGCATCGAGGAAGCGCTGCAGCAGCGACTGGGCGCAGCGCTGCACCAGCTGGATGTGGCCCTGGCCGCGAAAGCTCAGGTGCATTGCATCGGTGAAGCCCGCGGCGGCGACGGCGCCATAGGCTGGCGGGGTCACGGGATCGAATTCGCCCGACCACAGGAGGGCGGGGACCGGCGATTGCAGCGGCTGCTTCAGGTCCTCGTCGACCAGGCCGCGCGGCCAGTCGGCGCACAGTGCCTGCAGGCCTTGCACCATCTGGCGGCCGAGAAACGTGTCGTCGAGCGCCTTGAGTGCGTCCTCGGACGTATCCATGAACGGCGCATCCTCGCTGCAGGCCACGGCGTTATGCATGCCCATGGCCATGGCCCCGGACATCTCGGCCTCGATGAGCCGGGCCCGGGCGGCGAGCGGAATGAGATTGGCATGATGGGCGGCCTGGTCGATCAGCAGCGGAAACACAGCCGCGGCCAGGTCCGAGTAGACGGACATGCGCGCCACCATCAGCAGGTGGCCTTCGCCCAGTTTGAAGGAGGCCACCTCCCCGGTCAGCGGGTCGGGCAGCGAGACCTCGGCGGGCTGCCTGGCCAGCCGCTGTTGCAAGGCCGCAAAGTCGGCGGCGAGTGAGGGATAGTGCTCACGGCAAGCCGGTTCCCCGCGGCAGCGCTCGAACAACGCTCGCAGCGCACGGTCGGCATCGATGGCGATCGCGGGTCCCAGTACCAGGCCGGGCGGGACCACGCCGTCGAGGACCAGGCTGCGGGTGTATTGCGGATAGCGGCGCGCATAGTGCTGCGCCACGCGCGTGCCGTAGGAGGCACCGTAGAGGTTGATGCGTGGATAGCCCAGCGCCAGCCTGACGGCCTCGAGGTCGGTGACGGCCACGCTGGTCGTGTAGAAACGCGGGTCACCCGGCAGGGCCTGCAGGCATTCCCGCGACAGGCGTTCGATCTGCTCCCGGCTCGCGTCGAACTCCAGCGTCTCGAGAGGCAGGTCGCAGTCCAGTCGGTTGGAGTCGCCCGTGCCACGCTGGTCGACCAGCACCAGGTCCCGGTCCCGGCGCACACCGCCCAGGGCTCCAAGTATCGGAACGAAGGCTTCGCCTGCGCCCTGACCCGGCCCGCCGGCGAGCAGGAACAGCGGGTCTGCCTTGCCTCGTGCGGAAATGGCCGGTAGTACGGCAATCGACAGCCCGATGCGACGCTCCTCGGGCTGTGAAGGGTTTTCTGCCACCTCCAGCGTCCCGCAGCGCGCTTCGACGGAGCCGAGGCCCTGTGGATGGGCCAGGCGGCAGGGTGTCAGTTCCAGTGACGGTTCGCTGGCAAGGGCCCCGGCACCGGCGAGCAGGGTGAGCAGGGCGGCCCAGGGCCTCATGCGGGAGGAGTCCTTATGTACAGACGGGCGACGATTATTGCAGGCGCTCGCTGCTGCGGGGGTAAAATTCGCGAACTGTGAACAGCTACGACGTCATCGTCATTGGCGGCGGCCACGCCGGCACGGAAGCTGCGCTGGCGGCGGCCCGCATGGGTGCGCGCACGCTGCTCATCACCCAGAGCCTGGAGACGCTGGGGCAGATGAGCTGCAACCCGGCCATCGGTGGCATCGGCAAGGGTCACCTGGTGCGCGAGATCGATGCATTGGGCGGAGCCATGGCGCGCGCGGCCGACGCCGCCGGCATCCAGTTCCGCACCCTGAACGCCAGCAAGGGTCCGGCAGTGCGCGCCACGCGGGCGCAGGCGGACCGACAACTGTATCGCCGTGCCGTTCGGCGCCTGCTGGAGGCCCAGCCCGGGCTTGAGTTGTTCCAGCAGGAGGTGGCGGATCTCGTCATCGAGGGTGGTCGGGTGCGGCGGGTGGTCACCGCCCTCGGCCCGACTTTCGAGGCCCGGAGCGTGGTGCTGACCACGGGCACGTTCCTCGGTGGCCGCATCCACGTGGGGCTCGACCAGCATGCCGGGGGTCGCGCGGGTGATCCGCCCTCCTTGCGCCTCGCCGCCCGCCTGCGCGAACTGCCGCTGCGGGTGGGACGACTGAAGACCGGCACCCCGCCGCGGCTCGATGGCCGCACGCTCGACTGGTCGGTGATGACCCCTCAGCCGGGCGACGAACCGCGACCCGTGTTTTCCTTCCTCGGGACGCTTGCAGATCACCCGCAGCAGGTGAGCTGTCACATCACGCATACCAACGAGCGTACCCACGCGCTGATTCGGGCTGCCGCCGATCGTTCGCCGATGTTCACCGGCGTGATCGAGGGCATCGGACCGCGTTACTGTCCCTCGGTCGAGGACAAGATTGCCCGCTTTGCCGACAAAGCTTCGCACCAGGTCTTCGTCGAGCCCGAGGGTCTCGATACCCACGAGGTCTATCCCAACGGGCTGTCGACCAGCCTGCCTTATGACGTGCAGGTGGAGTTCATCCGGAGCATCCGCGGCTTCGAGCGCGCGCACCTGCTGCGCCCCGGCTATGCCATCGAGTACGACTATTTCGACCCGCGCGACTTACGCCACTCGTTGGAGCTCAAGTGCATTGACGGCCTGTTTCTGGCCGGTCAGGTCAATGGCACCACCGGTTATGAGGAGGCAGCGGCCCAGGGATTGCTGGCGGGCCTCAATGCAGCGCTGGCGGCCCGCGGTGAGGCGTCCTGGTGGCCGCGGCGCGACGAGGCTTACCTCGGCGTGCTGGTCGACGATCTCGTGACCCGCGGTGCCAGCGAACCCTACCGCATGTTCACCAGTCGTGCCGAGCACCGCCTGCTGCTCAGGGAGGACAATGCCGACCTCAGGCTTACGCCGCGCGGCCGTGAGCTCGGCCTGGTGGATGACGCGCGCTGGGCCTTTTTCGAGGCCAAGCGCCACGGCGTCGAGCAGGAGCTCAAGCGGCTGGAGTCGGTGATGCTGCGACCAGGAGGCACCGATGCTGCCGCCTGCGAGAGACTGCTCGGTGCCCCACTGGCTCGAGAGCAGCGGGCCCTCGAGCTGCTGCGCAGGCCGGGCGTGGACTACGATGCACTGGTCTCACTTGAGGGCGTGGGCGCTCCGCCGGCATGGCAGGACGCTCGACTCGCGAGCCAGGTCGCCCTTCAGGTCGAGGTGCAGTCGAAATACGCGGGCTACATCGATCGGCAGCAGCAGGAGATCGACAGGCACAGACGTCATGAAGAGACGCGGCTGCCACCCGACATCGATTACGCACTGGTTGCGGGTCTGTCCAACGAAGCCCGTCAGCGCTTGGCGGAGGCGCGCCCGGACACGCTCGGCCAGGCCTCACGCCTCCCCGGCATCACCCCTGCGGCCATCTCGCTGTTGCTGGTGCACCTGAAGCGCGGCTCGCGCGCGGCCTGAAGCTTTCCTTCCGGAGACCCTGCATGTACACACTCCATTACGCGCCCGGCGCCGCGAGTTTCGCCCCTCACTGGTTGCTCATCGAGCTGGGCGTGGAGCACCAGCTGGTGCGGGTCGACCTTGCCGCCGGTGAGCACAAGCAACCCGCCTACCTGAAGCTCAACCCGAACGGGCTGGTGCCTACGCTCGTGGTGGACGATCAACCGATGTGGGAGAGCGCAGCCATTCTGCTCTGCGTCGCCGCGCGACATCGCGAGCGTGGGCTGGCGCCCGAGGTGGGTACGCTCGAGCACATGACCTACCTGCAATGGATGGTGCATCTGACCAACACCCTCCAGCCGGCGTTCATCGGCTGGTTTTATCCAGAACGCATGGCGGGCGAGGGGGGCGACCCGGAAGCTGCCAAGGCTGCTGCCCGCGAGCGAATTGAGGCGGGCTGGGGGCGTATCGATGCCGCCCTCGCGACGGGTGA
>JAURMS010000236.1 GCA_030830595.1 Gammaproteobacteria bacterium
CAAGAAGCTCCACAAGCTGGAGGACAGCTATGTGGCGAAGTTCCGAAAGGTGCTGCCAGCCGCCAAGCTGATGCGTTTCCTGCAGATCGACGCGCGGATCGAGACCCTGGTGGAGATCCAGCTCCAGCAAGCCATTCCGGTGGTCGAACCACAAGGATGAGGCCGTTGCCCGCGCGCGGGCGCTGCTTCCCGCAGAGGATCCTGCCACCGCGGGTAAGTGAGGCGGGGTCGTGCGCAGCTGCCGGTACACCACGTCATCCAGTCAGGGGTAGGTCTTGAGAAAGTCAGCGACATGGCTGATCGGCGCTTGCGCAGCGACTTTTGTCGGTTGCGCAACCCTGCAACCCGATCTGCCGTCCATCACCGAAGCGCCGACGGGCAGCCGGCTTCCAGGCAAGATCGTCTGGCATGACCTGATCTCCGATACGCCGGCCGAATCGCAGCGCTTTTATCACGAGCTGTTCGGCTGGGAGTTCCAGCCTGTTGGCGCCAGGCTCGGATTGGGCGACGACAGTACCTATTCGCTGATTCGAAACAAGGGGCGGCTGATCGGTGGCATGGTCGATGCCAACAAGTTGGGAAATGACAAGGACATCTCCCAGTGGGTCGTGTCGATGTCGGTGCCGGATGTCGACAAGGCTGCCGATGCCGTGAAGGCCCATGGGGGCCGCGTCTTCGCGCCGCCGACCGAACTGGAGAAGCGGGGCCGGATCGCCGTCGTGGCGGATCCCAAGGGAGCCCTTTTCGCCCTTCTGCAAACCCGGGACGGCGACCCTGCCGACGTGGAAGCAGTGAAGGAAGATTTCCTGTGGGACGAGCTGTGGACCACGGAAGTCGACCAGTCGACAGATTTCTATCGGCAGGTGACGGGTATCGGTCACCGTGATTACAGCGCGAACGACGATGCCCGCGACCAGGGCTATCGCGTGCTGGTTGCCGGCGATCGGCCGCGGGCCGGGATCATGCAGAATCCATTCGGCGACGTTCCCCCGGTATGGATCTCGTACGTATGGGTGGACGACCCGGACGCGATTACCGCTCGGGTGGAGGCGCTGGGCGGCCGGGTACTGGTGGAAGCGCAGGCCCGTGACGTGGGTGGAAGGGTCGCTTTCATCGCCGATCCGTCGGGGGCCGGCATCGCACTACAGACGTGGCCGATTCAGAAATTGGCGGAGAACAGCAAATGAAGAAGACGATCGTCAGGATCCTGAGGGCAGGCTCGATCGCCGTCTTGTGCCTGGGTCTTGCCAGCTGTGACGATCCGCAGATATACGGCAGCATCGGCATCAGTTCCTACGGGGGCGGGGGCTACTATCACGGCGGTCCGCGCATGGGCGGCAGCATTTCGATCGGCGGCCGGATCTACTGATTCGAACGGTGGTTGGCGGCACGGTCTTTGGCCCACGATCGGGTTCCGGCTGCAGCGCAATCGCTCACCGCGGGATTCCTGCTCCCGGTTTCCAGGAGGCGTGACGATGCATCGAGGACTGTCGTTGGCCGCGCTCGCGCTGCTGCCGGTCATGGCCTGCGAGGCGAGCGACCCCGCGTTCGAGTTGCTTCGGGTGATCGAGGTGCAGGGACGCCAGGGCGTCGCGACGGACGGCAAGCTGTACTTCGTGAGCGGCAGCACGGCGCTCTACGTCTACGACAAGCAGGGAACGCTGCTGGTCGCCAACGAAACACCCTTCGACGGCATGGCCGCGGAGGCCAACCACATTGGCGACATCAGTGTCCACGACGGTGAACTCTACGCCGGCATCGAAAATTTCCACGACGGCGTCGCCAGCAACATCCGGATCGCGGTGTACGACGCCAGCACGCTGGAGTACCGGCGTTCGATCGACTGGAATGCCGAGTCGGGCCAGCAGGAGGTCAGCGGGGTCGCCGTCGATCCTGCGAACGACACGATCTGGATGACCGACTGGATGGACGGCACCCGCGTCTACCGCTACCAACTCTCCACCGGCCGCTACGGCGGCAAGATGCGGCTCGATCCGGTACCGCCGGCCCCGCAGGGCATCGTCGCCCACGGCGGTTTTCTCTACATCACGGCGGACGACGGCGACGCGGAGGCTGACGAGCCCGACGGGCTCTGGAGGGTGGCTGCGGATCCCCTTGCCGCCGCCGGCGAGGCGGTACGCGTCAAGGCCTTCGACGACTTCCGCCGTGCCGGCGAGATCGAGGGGCTCGATTTCGACCCGGCGACGGGCGAGATGGTGGTTCTCAGCAACCGGGGCAAGCGCATCGTCCTGGGCATGCCCAGGGGACTCTACCCAGGCTACGACCGCGAGATTCACGAGCTATACGTCTATCGCGTCCGCTGATCCCCGCGGCCGGCAAGCGACGCCTGGGTCCGCAAAATGCCCCCCGGCTCGATGGGGGCCGCCTGCTCAGGGCTCGGGGTTCCACCCGCCGCCAAGCGCCTTGTACAGGCGGATCACGGAATCGAAATACAGGCGCAGGGTCTGCGACTCGGTCAGCTCCGCCGAAAACAGCGATCGTTCCGTATCCAGCACCTCGAGGTAGCTGGTTACACCGCCGTCGTAGCGGGCCCGGGACAGACGCGCGGCGCTGCGTGCCGCCTCGACCTGGCGACTGCGGGCAGCGTGCTCGTCGCGGTAGGTGCGCACGGCCACCAGCGCGTCTTCCACTTCCGCAAATGCACGCAGGACGGTCTGCTGGTAGGCGAGGCGCGCCTGCTCGGTGCGTGCCCGCTCGACCTCGACCCGATTCTTGTTGCGGCCGGCGTTGAAAACCGGCGCCAGGAGCCCCGCACCCAGGTTCCAGAAATCCGAGCCGCTGGCGGTGAGATCCGAGAGATCGCCGCTTTCGAATCCGAGCGCCCCGGTCAATGACAACGACGGCCAGCGGGCGGCCTGGGCCACGCCGATCCGGGCCGTCTGCGCCGCCAGCAGGGCCTCCGTCGACAGCACGTCGGGTCGGCGTTGCAGCAGTTCCGAGGGCAGCCCCACCGGAATGTCCGGCGGCATCGCCTGTTGCTGCAGCGGCAGGCCACGCACCACCGGCCCCGGGTTCCGGCCGAGCAGCAGGCTCAGCGCGTGCTCGGTCTGTGCCACCGCGCGCTCGGAGGCGGAGACCGCGGCGCTGGCCACGGCCAGCTCGATCTGTGCCTGGTTCAGGTCGATCCGTGGCACGGTTCCCTTTTCGAACCGTGCCTGGATGATCGCGAGACTCTTCTCCCGCGCCTGCTCGGTCCGCCGCGAGATCTCGAGCTGCGCGTCAAGGTCACGAAGCAACATGTAGGTGCTGGCGACGCTCGCCACCAGGCTGATGGTAACGCTGCGCCTTGCTTCCTCTGTGGCCAGCAGCTGTGCCCTTGCCGATTCGGTGGAGCGGCGCAGCCGGCCGAACAGGTCCACCTCGAAGAACACGTCTGCACTGAGCCGATAGTTGTCGAAGGTGCCGTCGACGAGGTTGCCGGGAAACACCTTGTCACTTCCCTGGGCACGCACGGCGGTCGCACCGACGCCCAGGCTCGGGAACTGGTCCGCCCGCGTGACGCCGAGAACCGCGCGAAACTCGTCGATCCGGGCCGCCGCGATGCCGAGGTCCTGGTTCTGCTCGAGGGCAATGCGGATGAGGGACTGCAGTTCGGGGTCCTGGAACAGGTCCCACCAGGGTGTGTTGGCAAGGCTTTCGCCCTCTTCCACTGGCTGGATGTAGGCCGCGGGCGCGTCGACCTCCGGACGCTGGTAATCCGGGCCCATGGCGCAGCCGCTGAGCGCAAGCAGCAAGACGAGGCTTGAACGACCATAGCGCTTCAAGGTAATGCCCCTGTCGCGACCGGTGCCCGCCGCCCGATGTACTTCTCGACGAACACGAACATGGCCGGGACTACCAGCACGCCGACGATCGTGGCCACCAGCATGCCGCTGAACACGGTCATGCCCATGACCTTGCGCGCCTCGGCGCCGGCGCCGGTGGCAACGAGCAGCGGCAGGACGCCGAGGATGAACGAGAAGGCCGTCATCAGGATGGGACGGAAGCGCGACTTCGCCGCATCCATGGCGGCCTGTACGGCGCCCTTGCCGGCCTGCATTTCCTGGTTCGCGAACTCGACGATCAGGATGGCGTTCTTGGCGGCCATGCCGATCAGCATGACCAGGCCGATCTGCGCAAAGACGTTGTTGACGTAGCTCTCGCTGAACAGCCTGGCAATCCAGAGGCCCGCGATGGCGCCGAAGACGGCGATCGGGGTGCCAAGCATCACGGACAGCGGCAGCGACCAGCTCTCGTACTGCGCGGCGAGGATCAGGAACACGAACACCAGGGCCATGACGAATACCGCAGCGCCCGCGCCCGCCGCGGCCTTCTCCTGGTAGGACATGTCGGACCAGGCGTAGCCCATGTCGGAAGGAAGTGTCTCCGCCGCCACTTCCTCGAGCGCGTCGAGCGCCTGGGCTGAACTGTAGCCGGCCGCTGGCTGGCCGGTCAGTTCCGCCGAGCGGAACAGGTTGAAGCGAGTCGTAAACTCGGCGCCCTGCGTTCGTTCGGTGGTCACTAGCGTCGACAGCGGCACCATGGCGCCCTCGCCGTTGCGCACGTAGAAGCTGCGAATGCCATTCTCGTTGCCGCGATACTCCGGCTCCGCCTGGACGTAGACCTTGTACAGGCGGCCGAAGCGGTTGAAGTCGTTGACGTAGGCCCCGCCGAGGAACGCGCCGATGGAGGTGTTGACGTCGGCCAGCGGCACGCCGAGCTTGAGGGCTTTCGGCTTGTCGACGTCCAGGAACACCTGCGGCACGCTGGCCCGGTAGAGCGTACCGACGTTGGCGATTTCCGGACGCGCCGTGGCCGCCTCGATGAACTTTCCAGCCTGCTCGGCGAGGTACTCGGGAGTGTTGCCCCCCAGGTCCTGGAGCATCATGCTGAACCCCGAGCCGGTTCCGAGACCCGGAATGGCGGGCGGACCGAATGCGAAGGCGATGCCGCCGGTGATCCGTGCGGCGAACTGCTCGTTCAGCCGGCGGACGAGATTCTGCGCGTTATCGCGCTCATCGGGGCGATCGTCCCAGTCCTTCAGCTGTATGAATATGAAACCGGCGTTGGACTGGGTCGTCGAGGTCAGCGCGCTGAAGCCGCTCACTGCGGTCGCACTTTCGATCGCATCGAACTCGGCGATGATCTTCTCGATCTCGCCCATCACCTGCTCGGTCCGCTCGAGCGACGCGGCATCCGGTAGCTGCATGGCGGCGACGATGTAGCCCTGGTCTTCCTCGGGAACGAATCCGCTGGGCAATACTGCAAAGAGCACTACGAGGCCAACGACGAGCGCTGCGACCAGCAAGCCCGCCCGGGACAGGCGGTCGGTAAAGAAGGCCGTGTAGACCATGAACTTGTCGGTGGCCTGCTCGAAGCGACGGTTGAAGGCCTGGAAGAAACGGTCGAAGGTGCTCTTCTGCTCGCCCGGCGGCTTGAGCAGCGCCGCGGCCAGCGCCGGGCTCAACGTCAGCGCGTTGATCGAGGAAATGGCGACGGCGACGGCGATGGTGATCGCGAACTGCTGGTACAGACGGCCCGTAATGCCGCCCATGATGGCCACCGGCACGAATACCGCGATCAGCGACAGCGACGTGGCGATGATCGGCGCCGAGACCTCGCGCATGGCCGCGATCGTGGCATCCTTGGCCGTCATGCCCTTTTCCATCTTTACCGCGACCGCCTCGACCACCACGATCGCGTCGTCGACCACGATGCCTATCGCCAGCACGAGCCCCAGCAGCGACAGCGTGTTGATGGAGAATCCCAGCAGCGGGAAGACCGCGAAGGTGCCGATCAGGGACACCGGCACCGCCAGGGTCGGAATCAGCGTCGAGCGGGCGTTCTGCAGGAAGATGTAGACCACCAGGATGACCAGCGCCACCGCCTCGAACAACGTGATGACGATCTCCCGGATGCCGGCCTCGATGGGCCGCGTCGTATCCAGGGAGAGCACGTAGTCGAGGTCCTCGGGAAAGCGCTGCTTGAGCCGGTCCATCTCGGCGACGACTTGCTTGGCGACGTCCAGGCCGTTGGCATCGGGTAGCTGGTAGATGGTCAGCGCAGCCGTCGGCGCCTGGTTGAGCCGGGCCGAGACGACATAGCTCTGGGTGCCGAGCTCGACGCGCGCCACGTCGCGCAGGAAGACCTGCGAGCCGTCCGGATTCGAGCGTACGACGACGTTGCCGAACTCCTCCGCCGTGACCAGCCGGCCGGGCGTCTGGACCGTATAGGTGAACTCGGTCCCCTCCGGCGCCGGCGGACCGCCGATCTTGCCGGCAGGGATCAGCACGTTCTGCTGGCGTATGGCATTGGTGATGTCCGGCACCGTGATGCCGAGCTTGGCCAGCTGGTCCGGCCGGACCCACACCCGCATGGCGTACTCGAAGGCCGAACCGCCGACGACCGTCGCCGAACCCACTCCCTGGATGCGCGACAGCGCGTCGAGAACGTTGATGGTCGCGTAATTGGTCAGGAAGTTGGCGTCATAGGTGTTGTTCGGCGAGATCAGCGAGACCAGCAGCAGCGGGAACGACAGCTGCTTCTTGACGGTCACGCCGAGCCGCTTCACCTCCTCGGGCAGCAACGCCTGGGCCTCGGATACCCGGTTCTGCGTCAGCACGTTGGCGTTGTCGAGGTCCGTGCCCACTTCGAAGGACACGTCCAGCTTCATCGAGCCGTCGCTGGAGTTGGTGGACTTCATGTAGATCATGTTCTCCACGCCATTGACCTTCTGCTCAATGGGCGTGGCGACCGACTGCTCGACGTTGGTGGCGTTGGCGCCGGTGTAGCTGGCCGTGACGGAGACCATCGGTGGGGTGATCTCGGGATACTGGGCGATCGGCAAGGACCCCAGCGCAACGCCGCCGATGATCACCATGATGATCGCAATCACCATGGCGACGATCGGCCGGTTAACGAAGAACTCAGCCACGGGTCAGTCGTCCTGTCCGGTGACGGGGGCCGGCGCTGCCTTCGGGACCACCTTCATCCCGGTGCGCAGTCTCTGCAGGCCCTCGAGCGCGATCGTTTCGCCCGGCTCGAGGCCCGAATCCACTATCCACAGCTTGTCGAGGCGCGGCCCCATTTCCACGCGGCGCAGTTCGACCACCCCGTCGGCACCGACCACGGCGAGCTGGAACAGCCCCTGGGTTTCCATGACCGCGCTCTGCGGCACGGCGAGCCCCGCCTTGCGCTCTTCGACCACGCCGCGAACCCGGGCAAACTGGCCGGGCAGCACGAGTCGCTCGGGGTTGGGAAAATCGGCCTCCAGCTGCAGCGTGCCGGTGGTCGGGTCGATCGCCGCATCGAAGCTGACTACGTGGCCAGCGTACTTGTGCTCGGTGCCGTCGGCCAGGAGCAGTTGAAGCGCGCGCGTACTGCTCTCGCTGCCTTCCAGCGCATTCATGCCGGAAGCGAACTCGCGACTGAAGCGGAGGTACTCGCGTTCGTTGATGGCAAATTTCACGCGGATCGGGTCGATCCGGGACACGACGTTCAGCACGACCGGGTTGGGTGAGCGGCCAACATACTCCCCGACATTGGCCCGGGTGATCCCGATCAGCCCGTCCACCGGCGCATGGATGCGGCTATAGCTGAGCTCGATCCTGGCCTGTTCCACCTGGGCCTGCGCCGCCTGCAAGGCGCCCTGGGCGGCCTCGGACTGGGCCACGGCGCCGTCGAGGTCCTGCTTGCTGACCGCGTCCATCTCGGCCAGGGGCCGGATGCGCTCGAGGTCGCTGTTTGCCTTGGCACGCCGGGTTCGCGCCTCCGCCAGCCGGCCCTGTGCCTCGACCACGCGCGACTGAAAAGGCGTCGGGTCGATCACGTAGAGCAGCTGGCCCTTGGTGACCGGCCGGCCCTCGAGAAAGTGCATTTCCTCGAGGACACCGTCCACCCGCGCGCGGATGGGGATATCCACCGAGCCGAGGGTCTGGCCCACCATCTCCAGATAGATCGGCACGTCGGCCGGCTGGACCTGGAGGACCGCGACCTCCAGGGGCTGTGCGGCGGGCGGTTCGGCATCGCCACAGCCGCTCACGCCAAGGGCCGCAAGAATCAGGATCACCGGGAGCAGCCGGGCATGAAGCGAAATGGTCTGTGGCATGGTTAAAGGAGCCTTTGGGAATTCAGGCGACGCCAAAGCGGATTGACGTGCAACGGGCAGGGCGGACGGAACCGAGGCAACATAGCGCTGCACCAGCGGCCAGCCGAAATGTTCTAGCTATTGCCATTCCCCCCGTCCCGCCTACGCCGCCCAAGACCGATCCATATGGGCGAGATCGTCCCATGCTTCGTTCCCATCGCGCATCCGACGCGTGGGATCCCAAACCGGGAAACGACTCATGTGCCGCACTCGGCACCGGCGCTAGCATAAAGTCTAAGCGTTCGCTTCTCATCAACATTGTCCTCCCAGGACAGTTCTTTGATAATGTGCGACAACCAATGGCTTGCGCCGCTGGTGGCGTGCACGGACAGGGCGCCGGGTATGCATGCGATCGGCAGGTCGTGAGTGCCCTGCGCAATATTCCTCGTGCCAGGCAGATCGGGGGCGCACGCTTCGAACATCGAGCCGTCAAGGTGTCGCCGCGGACTTGCAGCGATCCGGACGCGATGGGCCAGGCAACACGAGGCTGAACATGGGCAGGAGTGACGAACACCCTCCGGGCCGTCATCGCCTGATTATCATCCTCGTCGCGGTGGCGCTTGGGGTGGTCGGTATCGGCGTCATGCTGATGCTGTGGAAACCGCTGCCCGAACGGTCCCTGGTCATGGCCGGCGGTGCTCGAGGGGGACCCTACGATACTTTTGCCAGGGACTACGGCGAGATCCTCGCCCGCCAAGGGGTCGAGTTGCGGGTCCAGACCACCGCGGGTTCGCGTCAAAACGGCGAACTGCTGCGTGACCCTGGTTCGGGCGTCGACGCAGCCTTCGTCCTCGGCGGTACCATGACCCGATCAGCGGCAGATGACCTGGTCTCACTCGGCACCGTCTTCTACGAGCCAGTCTGGTTCTTCTGCCGTTGCGACACATCGTCTGCATCCATAGACGACCTGCCGGGTCCGCGGATATCGATCGGGCCGTATGGCAGCGGCAGTCGCGACGTCGCGCTCGATATGTTCGAGCTCAACGGCGTGGACACCACGGCTCTCGAGCTGCTGGACCTGACACCAGCCGAGGCTGCGGACAGCCTCGCCGCCGGAAAGATCGATGCCGCAATCCTGACCGCTGCATGGGAGGCGCCAGCGGTGCAGAGACTGCTGCTAGCGCCGCACGTTCGCCTGGTGAGCTTCTCGCGTGCCGATGCCTACGTGGCTCTGTACCCGTTTCTCACCATGCTGAAGCTGCCGATGGGCGTCGCCAGCCTTGCTCTCAACCGGCCGCCCGAGGACGTCGTCCTGGTAGCGTTCAAGGCCAACCTCGTGGTGCGCCGGAGCATGCATCCGGCGCTGTAATACCTGCTGGTGGAGGCGGCCACGGAGACGCACGGCCGGCCGGGCATCTTCCAGTCAGCGGGACAGTTTCCTGCCGCGGAAGAGGTCGACCTGCCGCTCAGTCCGGACGCTAGACACTACTACAGGAACGGACCGTCATTGCTGCAGCGACAGCTGCCCTTCTGGATGGCGGAGGTAGTGCAGAGGCTGCTGCTGCTGCTGATCCCGCTGGTTGGTATCCTCTATCCCCTCGCCACCGGGCTGCCAAAGCTGTACCAGTGGCAGATGCGGCGCCGCATCTACCGTCTCTACGGCGAACTCAAGTGGATCGAGCGTGAACTGCAGTCGGCGCCGTCCGGGGCGCAGCGCGACGGTCTCATGGCACGTCTTGCTGCCCTCGACAGCCGCGTGACGCAAATGCGCCTGCCCAATGCATTTGCCCAGATGAGCTACCTGCTCAAGCAGCACGTGCGGATGCTGCGCGAGGGGCTGGAACGGGGAGCACCGGATCGGACCGCGTGACGTCTCCTTGATTTTTCCGAGTGTGAGCCTCGCTGCCGGACCGCCAGGCGGGGAAGTCGGCTCGAGGTCGGCAGTGTCGATGACTCCTGCTGCGCGCCTGAGGAACCTCTGCGTTCGGCGGCAACGAGGTGCTTGATCCGATAGTCGTCCCGGAGGGTTTCGCTCAGCGACGGGCGCAGGGGGCGGGCATTCCAGCCGGCCAGGATCCCCTCCCACCAGGGTGCTCGTACAGCAGCCATGGCTCGCGCATGCGGGCCGGGTATCAGAACGTCGCGACGCGCTGCAGGACCCAGAATGCCGCGGTACAGCCGATTGCGTAGGCTGGCAGAGCCGCCACGAAAGGAGGAGCGGGTCGCAGTTCGAGACCCCGCGCCAGGCGACTCATCAGCGCGACCGCAGCCAGGGCGCCGGCGATGAAGAACAGCTGGCCAGCCTCCACGCCCAGGTTGAAGAACAGCAGCGCCGCTGGAACGGCGGCCTGTGGGAGTCCGATCTGGGCAAGCGCGCTGGCGAAGCCGACCCCGTGCAGCAGGCCGAAGGCAAAGGCGATCAGCCAGGGCCGTTCGCTGGTCAGGCTGCGGCGCCCCTGGCGCAGATGCACGACCTCGGCTGCCACGAAGGCGATAGAGAGCGCGATCAGCGCCTCGATCGGCGCCACCGGCACCGTGATGACGCCAAGGGGGGAGGCGGTCAGGGTGATGGAATGCGCAACGGTAAACGAAGTGATCGTGCCCAGCAGGCTCCGCCAGCCGGAAACCAGCAGCAGCAGCGCCGCGACGAACAGCAGGTGATCGATGCCGCCGAGGATGTGCTCCACGCCCAGCCGGAAATAGGTGCCGGCGATCTGGCCGAGGCTGCGGCGGCCGACCAGCACGGCATCCGGCTGTGATGGCGTGAGGCGCACTGTCTCGGTGCCGCCGTTACCGTCATCGATGCGCGCCAGCACGTCGGTGGAGGTGCGCTCCAGCCCGTCGATTCGCAGGGTCCCGCCGCCGAGTCCGCCGGGGCAAGTGGCGATCCAGCGCGAAATATAGGCGGCGCCGTCCCAGCGCAGTTCGCCCGGCGCAGCCTGGTCGCAGACTGAGGGCAGGCGGACGGCGATCGGCATTGGGCGGCCGCCGACCGCCGGAATCTTCCAGACAACGGCGTATCGATCCGGCCCGGCGGTTCTCAGCTCCAGGTAGCCGGGTTCGAGCGCATGGGCCTGTGCTGGCCCGCCCGGGATCAAGGCGGCGAACAGCCCCAACAACGTGGCGATGACGGCCCCCGTCACGGACGTACTTCGTCCGGCACCGGTGCGCCGGCAATCTGCACGACGTAGCGGCTGCGCAGTCGTGCATAAACATCCTTGCGTGCTTCGGCCGCACGGGCGGCCGACCAGTCCCTGGCCACGCTCTCTCGAACCTCTTCGAGAGTGGGGATCCTGCCGGGCGTGCTGCCGGTGACTCGCACGAGGTGGATGCCGTAGCCCGAAGTGACCGGCCCGCTCCAGACGCCCTGCGGAAGTTCCCGCAGCAGCCTGAAGAAGCCTTGGCCGAACACGCGATCGACGGCCAGCGGCGGGGACAGGCCCAGTTGTCCGGGCAGCAACGTACGCTTGCCCATCGCAGCAAAATCGGCATCCGGTGCAGCACGCAGCGACCCGAGCACACGGTCGACCTCCTCGCGCGCAGGATCGGTGCCGAGGAACACCTGCTGCAGGGCGACCTGGGCCGCGCGGCGGTAGGCCTCGGGATTCGCGGCGAGCCAGGCCGCCAGTTCGGCATCGGTCGGCGCCTGACGGTCGGCAACGGCGTCGCTGATGAACTCCATCTTCATGCGCAGGCGCTGGCGGACGACGATGTCGTCGCGGTCCAGCCCCAGGGCCAGGGCCTCGCGATAGTAGATCTCCTCACGAAGGTAGTCCTCGATCAGCCCCGTCAACTCCTTCTCGGTCGGCGGGCGCGACCACGTCGACTCGAAGGCGGCGCGCAGCAGCTGCAGGCGATCGGGGCCGATGGCGATGATCTCGGCCGGCGGCTGCCGTGGAGGGGCGATCGCTGCGTAGACGCCGAAAATCGCGCCGCCCAGGAGGAAGAACTGGAGCAGCGGCTCGCGCAGGAGCCGCGACAGGCTGGTCATGAAACTCGCCTCTCTAGCCGGCCAACTCAGTTTGGCGAATACCAGATCGGCGAGGTGTAGGCGCGCTCCTGCACGTCCACCGGCGCGCCTTCAGGGATGTTCACGCCGAACACCTTCGCGTCGTAGGTCGTCCAGCGTGGCGTCGGAATCTCCAGGACGCGGACGTAGTAGAACGCGAGCCTGGAGGAGTCGAAGGCGTCGTCGACCCAGAACGCCTGCAGGAACGGGGCACCGATGGCGTTGGTATAGGTCGCTTCGGCCACGTTCACCGTGCTGCCGACCGCCGGCAGCTTGCC
>JAURMS010000237.1 GCA_030830595.1 Gammaproteobacteria bacterium
CGATGCCGGCCGGGATGATCACGGCCTGCACATCGCGTTGCACTACGATCGGTTCGTTCTCGTGATGCCTCATGACCTACTCCGTGCTGATCGTTCGGCCTCGGCCAGCCAGGGCCGCATTGAGGGTGTGCCAGCAGAGGCTGGCGCATTTGACCCGGGCCGGAAATTCCCTCACCCCTGCCAGCGCGGCGAGCTTGCCGAGTCCCGTCGGCATCGGCCCGTTCGCCTGCGTCAGCATGGCGTGTACCTGCTCGAACAGGGACTCCACTTCCTGGCGGGACTTGCCCTTGACCGCCTCGCTCATCAACGAGGCGGAGGCGGTGGAAATTGCACAGCCCTTACCCTGGTGGCGAATGTCGCGAATGATGTCGCCTTCCATCTGCAGGGTGATGTCCAGCTGATCGCCACACAGAGGGTTGTCGCCGTGGGCCTCGTGGTCGGCTGGATCCAGCCGACCCGCATTCCGTGGGTTGCGGTTGTGATCGACGATGACGTCGCGGTAAAGGTCCCTGAGCTCCATCATCCCAGCATCTCCCGGGCCACACCGAGGGCGTCAACCAGCGCATCGACCTCGGTCGTGGTGTTGTAGACGGCGAAGGAGGCACGAGCCGTCGCCGGCAGGTCGAAAAACTTCATCACCGGCATCGCACAGTGATGTCCGGTGCGAATCGCCACCCCCTCGCTGTCGAGGATGGTGCCCAGGTCGTGCGGATGGATGCCGTCGATCGTGAACGACACGACGCTGGCCTTGCCGGGCGCCGTGCCGACCAAGCTGAGACCCGGGACCTGCTGCAGCCGCTCGGTCGCATGCGCGAGCAGCGTGGCCTCGTGGCCGGCTACCGCGGCGTGATCGAGGGCGCCGAACCAGTCGATCGCCGCACCGAGCCCGACGGCGCCGGCGATGTTCGGCGTGCCTGCCTCGAAGCGGTAGGGCAGCTCGTTATAGGTGGTGCCCTCGAAGGAGACGTTGAGGATCATGTCGCCGCCGCCCTGCCAGGGTGGCATCTGCGCAAGCACTGCCTCGCGTGCATACAGCACGCCGATCCCGGTGGGGCCATACAGCTTGTGTCCGGAAAAGCAGTAGAAATCGCACCCGAGGGCCTGCACGTCGACGGGGCCATGGGGAACGCCCTGGGCGCCGTCGACCAGTGTCGTGACACCGAGCTCGCGGGCTGCTGCCACCATCTCGCGCACCGGCAGCACCGTGCCCAGCGCGTTGGAGACGTGCGAGATGGCCAGCATCCGGGTCCGTGGCCCAAGCATCTCGCGGAAGGCCTGCTGGTCCACGACGCCCTGCCGGTCGATGGGGATGACGCGCAGCGTGGCCCCGGTCCTGGCACAGGCCTGTTGCCACGGCACGATGTTGGCATGATGCTCCAGCCAGGTGATCAGTACCTCGTCGCCGGGCCCGAGCTGGCTGCTGCCCCAGGACTGTGCCACCAGATTGATCGCCTCCGTGGTGCCGCGCACGAATACGACTTCGCGGGTGGAGGCGGCATGCAGGAAACGGCGGACCTTTTCCCGGGCGCCCTCGAACAGGTCGGTGGCCTCCTGCGACAGCGTATGCACCCCGCGATGGACGTTAGAGTGATGCTGTTCGTAGTAGCCCGAGATGGCATCGATCACCGCGCGCGGCCGCTGGGCCGACGCGGCACTGTCAAGGTAAACCAGCGGCCTGCCACGGATCTTGCGGCTGAGGATGGGGAATTCCGCGCGGATCTTTGCCACGTCCAGCATCACAGCAGCTCCTGGATGAGGTCGCGATCCGGCAGCTGCCCGGCCACCAGTTCCTCGATGCGGCGCCGCACTGCAGGGTCCGTGACCACCCCGACCACGTCCTCACAGAACGCATAGGTCAGGATGCCCCGCGCGGTTTCGGGGTCGATGCCGCGGGACAACAGATAGAACAACTGGTCCGGATCGAGCGAGCCGGTGGTCGCACCATGGCTGCACTTGACCTCATCGGTCAGAATCTCGAGTTGTGGCCTGGCGTTGATTTCCGCAGTCGGCGAGAGCAACAGGTTGCGGCTGGTCTGGCTGGAATCACTCCCGGCGGCGGCGGGACCGACCAGGATGCGCCCGTTGAACGCGGCCCGGCCCCGCCCCGAGGCCACCCCATGCACGCGTTCCCTGGAGCGGGTTTGCGGGCCTTCATGGTCGATGACCGTGTACAGGTCCGCCTGCCGTTGGCCATCGACGACGAACAGTCCGTCGAGTTCCGCCTCCGCTCCCCGGCCGCGCAGTCGCAGGCGCTGGCTGCTGCGCAACACCCGGCCTCCCAGCATGAACAGAGCCTGGCGGTAGCGCGCATCGCGTTCGACGCTCGCCTCCAACTGGTCGACGAGTGCTGACTCACCCGAGCACTCAAACAGGCGGGTGTGCTGCAAGGCGCTGCCATCGGCAAGGAACAGGCTGGTGGCCTGCACGGACAGCACCTCGCCGTCACCGCCGGCGAAGCGCTCGATCAAGTGCAGTCGTGCCCCGGCACCCAGTTCGATGATCACCCGGAGGTGGGAGGGGGCGTCGGGCTTGCGCTGGTGCAGGATTTGCAACGGCTCGCCAACCTCAACGCCTGCCGCGACCCGCACCCACCATCCGGTGCCGGTGCTGGCCTCCGCCAGCAGGTCGAAACCGGTGTCAGATTCCGAACCTGGAAGCGGAAGTAGGGCGGCGAGCCGCTCACCCTCCCGCTCGAGGGCCTCACCGAGGGGCAGGATTTCCAGCCCCGGTGTGCCCGGCGGGTGAGCAAGCCCGCCGTGTAGGCCCGCTGGCGCGGTCAGGCTGCGACGGTCCAGTTCGGCCCAGTCTAGGTACCGCCAGTTCTCGTTACGCTTGTCCGGCAGGCCCTCGGCCAGCAGCCTCTGCAGCGCCTGGTGACGGCGTGCGGACCACGCGCTGCCACCCGGCAAGCCGGGGGACAGTTGGCCGAGCTGTTCGGCCAAGGTGTTCAGCGCGTGCTGCCGGGGATCCGACTTCACGCGGCCCCCGGTGCCGCCTGCACCCAGTCGTAGCCCCGCCGCTCCAGTTCGAGCGCCAGGGTCCTGTCACCGGTGCGCAGGATCCTGCCATCTGCCAGTACATGGACCTGGTCGGGCTGCACATGATCGAGAAGACGCTGGTAATGGGTGACCATGACGATGGCACGCGACGGGTCACGCAATGAGTTGACGCCCTGCGAAACCACCTTCAGCGCATCGATGTCCAGGCCTGAGTCGGTCTCGTCGAGCAGCGCCAGGGTGGGTTCCAGCACGGTCATCTGCAGGACCTCGTTGCGCTTCTTTTCGCCGCCGGAGAAGCCCTCGTTGACACCCCGGGACAGGAAGCTTTCGTTCATCCCCATCAGCTTCATCTTGCCCCGCACCAGTTCCAGGAACTCGAAGGCATCGACTTCCGGCTCGCCGCGATGCTTGCGACGCGCGTTGTACGCGGCCTTCAGCAGGTAGACGTTGTTGACGCCGGGAATCTCGACGGGGTACTGGAAAGCCAGGAACACGCCCTGCCGCGCTCGCTCCTCCGGCGCCATCGCCAGCAGGTCCTGGCCGAGGTAGGTCACGCTGCCGGCGGTGATCTCATAGCCTGGGCGACCGGCCAGTACGCTCGCCAGGGTGCTCTTGCCCGAGCCGTTGGGACCCATGATGGCGTGCATCTCGCCGGCCCGTACCTCCAGGTTGAGGCCCTTGAGAATCTTGCGCCCCGGGATGCCGGCGTGCAGGTTTTCGATCCGGAGGATCGTTGCTCCATTGTTGGACATCTGTCTCTTATCCTTCTGGGATCAGCCGACCGAGCCTTCGAGGCTCACGGCCAGCAGGTTCTGCGCCTCCACGGCGAACTCCATGGGTAGCTCGCGGAAGACGCTCTTGCAGAATCCGTTCACGATCATGTTCACGGCATCTTCCTGGGAGATGCCGCGCTGCAGGCAGTAGAACAGCTGGTCTTCCGAGATCTTGGACGTCGTGGCCTCATGCTCCACCACCGCTGTCGGATTCGCCACTTCCACATAGGGAAAGGTGTGTGCACCGCAATCGCCGCCCATCAACAGGGAGTCGCACTGGGTGTGGTTGCGAGCGCCGTCCGCACCGGGCAGCACCTTGACCAGCCCGCGATAGGTGTTCTGCCCATGCCCGGCCGAGATCCCCTTGGAAACAATGGTGCTGCGGGTGTTGCGACCCATGTGGATCATCTTGGTGCCGGTGTCGGCCTGCTGGCGGTGGTTGGCCAGGGCCACCGAGTAGAACTCGCCCACCGAGTTGTCGCCACGCAGCACGCAACTTGGGTACTTCCAGGTGATGGCGGAGCCGGTCTCGACCTGCGTCCAGGAGATCTTCGAGTTGCGGCCGCGGCAGTCACCGCGCTTGGTGA
>JAURMS010000238.1 GCA_030830595.1 Gammaproteobacteria bacterium
AGTTGGCGCTCTTGCGACGGATGTCCTCATGGGCTGGGATCGACGCGAGCACCGGGATGCCGACGGCCTCGGCAAAGGCATGCGCCTCGCCCGTGCCATCGTCCTTGTTGACCACCAACCCGGCCACGCCGACGTTGCCGCCAAGCTGCCGAAAATATTGCACGGCCGAGCAGACGTTATTGGCTACGTACAAGGACTGGAGGTCGTTGGACCCGACCACGATGACCTTCTGGCACATGTCGCGCGCGATGGGCAGGCCGAAGCCACCACAGACCACGTCGCCTAGGAAGTCGAGCAGGACGTAGTCGAAGCCCCACTCGTGAAAGCCGAGCTTCTCCAACAGCTCGAAGCCGTGGATGATGCCGCGCCCTCCGCAGCCCCGGCCAACTTCGGGCCCGCCGAGCTCCATGGCAAACACGCCGTCGCGCTTGAAGCAGACGTCGCCGATCTCCACGGCATCGCCCGCAGCCTTCTTGCGCGAAGAGGTCTCAATGATGGTGGGACAAGCCCTGCCGCCAAACAGCAGCGAGGTGGTGTCGCTCTTGGGATCGCAACCGATCAGCAGCACTCGCTTGCCCTGCTGGGCCATCATGTAGGACAGGTTGGCCAGCGTAAAACTCTTGCCGATGCCGCCCTTGCCATAAATGGCAATCACCTGGGTCGCCTTGGTCGCCTCACCCGTGGCGGGCAGTTCGGGCTCGATGGAGGCTTCCTCACGCAGGCGCTGCCGCATGCTGATGCCAAGCTCGCTCGCGGTCGTGCTCATGCGTTGTATCTCCAGTCGAGAACCATCTTCAGGCAGGCCGGGTCACTGAAAGCAGTGCGATAGGCCTCGGCGGCATCCGCCGGAGTGGCTCGGTGAGTGATCAGCCCGTCAAGGCTCAGGCGCCCGGAATCGACCAGCGTGATGACCTCCATCAGGTCCTCCGGCTGCCACTCCGCGGCGATGCGCAGCCTCGCCTCCTTGATGAAGGCAGGGGCAAAGTCGAAGGACGGTCGCTCGCTATAAAACCCTGCAAGGACAATTTCACCGCCGCGAACCAGCCGGCCAACCAGGCTGTCCAGCAGGGCCGGATCACCGCTGACGTCGTAAATTCCTCGGTAATCCCGCCGCGAATCGGTCTCTGGATCGATGACCTGGTAGCCCTCCGCGCCGTCGCGGCGGGAGGGGTTGGTCTCCCAGACGACCGGTGCACCGCCACCCATGACGGCCAGCCGCGCCAATAGCCGACCAAGGATTCCGTGACCCACAATCAGTTCCGGCGGCTCTGCCCCATTTGCCACCAGTGCATGCAGTGCGGTGGCGGCCAGGGCCAACAACACGCCCTGCTCTCCCAGCGCAGCATCGACGGCTGCAATCCGTCGGGAGGGCACCACCAGGCGAGAGGCTGCGCCGCCGAAGAGTCCGCGGACGTCCTGAAAACAGTTGGCACCGGGCACGAATACGGTCTCACCGACCTGCCGGCCGCTCTCCCGACCCGCTTCGACGACTTGGCCCACCGTCTCGTAACCAGGCACCAGGGGATAACCCATGCCGGGGAAGGCAGGCATGCGGCCTGAAAAGAGCAGCCGCTCCGTACCGGTACTGATCCCGCTCCAGTTGACGTCGACAATGACGTCTTCCGGCCCGGGTGGTGCGAGCCGCAACTGGCTTAGAACCAGCCGTTCGGGCTCCTCGAGCACCACTGCAAGTGTTTCCAAGCACTCACCCCCATCCAACACGGAGGGCCAACGGTGTCTGGCCCCCTCTACCCCAAATGTCAGTTTAATCTGACACTATGGGTTGTCAAGATATGTGTACAGTTCTAGGCGTCAACCAGGCTTTTCTGCAATCAAAACAGAGGTTTGCAGTGGAATCGCGGTCTTCAGCGCCCTGACCTTTGTGAAGCCGGCAGATCCCAGTAAGGCCCTCAGTTCGTCGTGAGTCCGCGCCCGTCCACTGCCCATGGCCAGCAGGTACATCCCGAAATAGGCCGCGCCCACGGTCTCGGCCCCACTCGACCCGGCCAGCGGCTCGGCGATGAGCACTCGCCCGCCGACAGGCAACGCCGTATGGACCGCCCGCAGCAAGCCCCTGACCAGCGGCTCGTCGTGGTCGTGGAGGACGCGTACCAGGGTGATGAGGTCCGCGCCCACTGGCAGCGGGTCACGAGCGAAATCGCCGCTGTGGACGCTTGTGCGATCCGCCAACCCCGCAGCGGCGAGGCGCTGGCGCGCCCGGTCCGCCACCCCGGGGAGGTCAAAGAGTTCCAGCCTGAGCCCCGGCACGGCGGAAGCCAGCGCCTGCAGGAATGCCCCCTCGCCGCCTCCCACGTCGAGGATCAGGCGATGGCGGGCAAAGCGGTAGGCGCCGATGACCTGTTCGGCAATCAGTGACTGGGAAGCGGCCATGAGCTCGCTGTAGGCCGCCACCGCAGCCGGCTCCAGGGCAGACCCCTCGCCGGGGCGTCCTGCATAGCCCCAGAAGCGCCCGAGCTCTGTCGCAGGCAACTCGCCTCGCAGCAAAGCGATCGGGTCCACGAGATCCCGATAAAGCACAGGGTGATGGCGGATCATCGCCAGCACGCCTTCGTTGCCGAGCAGCGTGGCCCCGAGTTCACCCAGCCGATAAGACCCGCCATCCCAGCGCTGCAGCAGGCGCAGGGAGACTGCAGCTTCCAGCAGCCGGCTGGCGGCCGCAGGCTCCAGTCGGCAGCCGGAGGCGATCTCTTGCAGCGTCCGCGGACCGTCGGCCAGTTGCTCGAAAAGGTCCAGCCTGACGCAGGCCAGAAGGACCTGGGTGTAGGTGAAGCCGGCGCATAAGTCGAACAGCTGGCGGGCCCGGCGGCGGGCCAGGGGTCGGGTCAGCGGAAAGCGGGCCGCCCAGCTGCGGAAGGCAGCACTCGCCAGCCATCGATCGCGCCGGCGCAGCCATCCATCGATGATTCCCAAGGGTGACTTCGCGAGGACCGGGGACCGATCCTCAGGCGGCCAGACGGGCCAGCTTCGGCGGAACCAGCCTCTGCGCCTCCAGCACGATCAGGGCCTGCAACTGGGTTGCACCGGGCCCTTCAGGCACCGCCTGCAGGGTCTCGGACACCAGTTCCCGGAACCTCGCCAGCGCACCGCGGGCGCCCAGTGCACCCGCTGCAGAGGGGCGGTCGAGACCTGCGTCACGGCCGACCGGCTTGCCCAGGTCGACGGCCTCGCCCAAGGCGTCGCGCAGGTCGTCGGCAACCTGATAAGCCTCCCCCAAACGGCATCCGAGCATCTCCCATGGCGCAGGATCGGCACCCGCCGCCGCCGCGCCGGCGGTCGTGGCGGCAACGAACAGCGCCGCCGTCTTGGCCCGGTGATACGCCTGCAGGTCGACACTCGGCTCCGATTCCCAGGCCTGGCCAGCCACGATCCCGTGCGGCGTACCGCTGGCTCGCGCGAGAATGGACATGAGCGTAGAGAGACGACCGGGCGATTCCGCGGCGTACTCCCCCAGGATTCGAAAAGCGGTCACGATCAGCGCGTCGCCGGTCAGCACCGCCAGAGGCTCGCCGAAAGACCGATGAACCGACGGCTTGCCCCGCCGCTCATCGGCATCGTCGAAGCACGGTAGGTCGTCATGTACCAGGGACGCGCAGTGCATCAACTCGATGGCGAGCGCCGCCCCGAAAGCGAGCCTCCACTGCTGTACGCCGCAGGCCTCCGCAACGGCGAGACACAGCCGGGGCCTGACCCTGGCGCCTCCGCCGAGTACTGCATGCTGCATGGCAGCACGCAGCAACGGCGGCCCTTCCTCTCTCTCTGCACCCACCGCGGCCGCAAGCGCCGCGTCGATCTTAGACATGACATCCAAGGCGTTTACCCCCGCTGATGCTGTAATCTTTGCCTGTCACTTTTCATTGTCAAGTTTTATTTACATTTGTCGGGGATCAGATGCCTTTGCCGACAGCCGGATTCGCAGCCCATGTCCCGCCGGATGGCTACCATTGGTGGTACATCGACGCACTGAGCTGCGACGGGCGGCACGGGCTGACCCTGATCGGCTTCGTAGGGAGCGTCTTTTCCCCCTACTACGCCTGGGCGCGCCAGCGAGGGACAACGGATCCGACCGACCATTGCGCCATCAACGTGGCGCTGTATGGCAGGGGGGGCAAGCGCTGGGCGATGACCGAGCGCGGACGGGCGAGTGTGAACCGGACGCCGGAGCGCCTGGTGGTGGGACCGAGCCGGCTGGAATGGCACGGTCAGACACTGGTGGCCACCCTCGACGAGTGGACCTTTCCCCTGCCCTCGCGACTGCGGGGCACGGTGACCTTGACGCCGCTGCTGCCTCCGGGCGCGGCCCGGACGCTGGATCCAGCAGGCCGGCACCACTGGCGCGCCATCGCGCCCCGCGCGCGGGTCGAAGTCGACCTGACCTCACCGGGCCTGAGCTGGAGTGGCGAGGGCTACCATGACGAGAACTGGGGCAACGAACCCCTGGAGGCGGGCTTCACCGGTTGGCACTGGTCGCGTCTGCATCGGCGACACGGCCCGACCGAGGTCTGCTTCGATGCCCGGGCTCGTGATGGAGCCCAGACCCGTTTCTGCATGCAATTCCCGAGCGGCACGGGCGTCATGACCGAGGACCTCACCGCAGAGTCCCTGCCCGACAGCCGCTGGGGCATCGCACGTCGCTTTGTTGGCAGCGGAGGGAGCGCCCCCTTCGGTCCCATACGGATTGTGGAGGACACCCCCTTCTACGCGCGCTCGATGGGTGCTGCCGACGGCGGGCAGGTGGTACAGGAAAGCCTCGATCTCGACCGATTCAGAAGCGCCTGGGTCAGGAGGCTGTTGCCGTTCAGGATGCCCCGGCGGAACGGGACCTAGGGCGCTGAATCGTCCTTGTCGCGGTCGCGCTGCTGAGCCCGCCGGACCGACCACAATTGCTGGCCGATGAAGCCGAAAGCCAAGCCATAAAACAGCGCCAGTTCGACAAAATGAAAGCTGCTGCCACTCACGTCACCGCCCCCGAGCGGTCACGCCGCTCCAGTCTTTCAAACAGTTCCAGCACCCAGTCCAGCGTTGGCTCGGCCGCAATGCGCGCCTCGGCGCGGGCCGCCGCCTCGACCAGGAAACGCGTGGTTTCTAGCGGAGGCGCCCGCAACTCGGCCGTCGGCAACAACGGCGCGACCAGCGCACGGGCCAGCAACCAGGCCTTGCGCGCCCTCGGTACGATCGCCCGCTGCCCGACCGAATCGAGTCCCTTTCGCTCGAGCTCGCGACCGATCTCGGAATACAGCAGACGCGCCGCGTGGATCGAGGGCTGGCACCCACGGGGCAGCCGACCGATCCCCGCCGAGGACCGGTCATAGAGGAGGTCGGCTTCGGCCAGCAGTCGCTGCACGACCCCGGCCAGTCGCGCATCGAAGACCGGCGCCCGCAGCCAGGCATCGGGGTCGATGCCGGCCTCGTTCAGCCAGGCCACGGGCAGGTAGAGCCGACCGGCTCGCGCATCCTCCCCGACGTCGCGCGCGATATTGGTGTACTGCATGGCCACGCCAAGGTCACAGGCTCTCGCCAGAACCGGCTCTGCCCGACAGCCCATGATCACGGTCATCATGGCACCGACGGTCCCGGCCACCCTCGCGGCGTAAGCACTGAGGGCGTCCAGATCGGCATAGCGCCTGCCCTCCGCATCCCAGGCGAAGCCCTCCAGCAGGGCCTCGGGCAGGGCACGGGGCAACTGATGGCGCTCGACCACCCCGGCAAACGCCCGGTCGACGGGATCATTGATCGCCTGCCCGGCATAGATGGCGTCGAGCCGTCGGGTGAGGTCCTCGAGGGCCTGCCGAGGTCGCGCGCTTCCATCGATGGCATCGTCGGCCACCCGGCACCAGGCATAGAGCGCCCCGGCCGCTTCCCTCAGGTCGCGCGGCAGGGCTCGGGACGCAGCGAAGAAACTGCGTGACCCGCCGCGCATCAGGGCCTCGCAGGTGGCTGCGTCCTGTCCTGACTGTTCGATATCCATGCCCCGCCCGACTGTCAATCTGGTTTGACAGTAGACATCGTCAAGCCAAGAATCTCAAGTGAGGCTGACACACCCACTCATGGCAACCACTGTTCTCCTGACCCTCGGCCGCCTGCCCAAGGCGCTGGACCTCGCCCGCGGCCTGCATGCGCGGGGCTGCCGGGTTGTCGTGGCCGAGCCTTTTCGTTTCCACGTCTGCCGAATGTCGCGGGCCGTCTCGCGATCCTGGCAGGTCACCGCCCCCAACCGCGACGCCGAACGCTACCTCGCAGAGGTGAGCCGGATCATCGAGCGCGAGTCCGTCGACATCGTGGTGCCGATTTCCGAAGAGGCCCTGCATGTGCTGCGCCTCGCTGGCCGGGTCGATCCTGCGGTTCGCTTCTACTCTGCCCCGGGTGAGTTGATCGCCCGCCTGCACGACAAATGGACCTTCAACCAACTGGCCCGGGGACTGGGCCTGCCGGTACCGGAGAGCGCTCCCATCGAGGACCCCGCGGCCGCGGCGCTGGCCACCGCCGTGGACTGCATCACCAAACCGCGGGACGGCTGTTCGGGCATCGGGTTCAGGCGCTGGCCGCGCGGCGATGCCCTGCATGCCGCAGGCCTGCCGGCTGGCACCTTGGTCCAGCGGCATGTGGAAGGCGAGCACCTGAGCAGTTTTTCCATCACCCGCGCCGGTCGGGTCATCGGCACGTTGACCTACCGGGGCAGGGTGTTCTCGGGCACGGTGGCGGTGTGCTTCGAGCGGGTCGACCTGCCCTGCGCGGTCGAGGACTGGATCCAACGCTTCGTCAGCGCCACCGGCTATGACGGTTTCCTTTCACTCGATTTCATCCTCGAAGCGGGTCGGCCACTGGCCATCGAGTGCAATCCGCGGCTCACCAGCGGGGCCCATTTCGTGCAGCCCGACACGCTGGCCGCCGCAGTCCTCGAGGATGCCGACACCTCATTCACGTTACGCTCCGAGCGCCTGCTCCAGCAGTTCTACACGACCCTGACCGAGACCCAGAGGGCCATGTTCGGCAGGGGTCACTTTCGGGAGCGACTCCGAAACCTGATCGAAGCGAAGGACGTGGTGTGGTCAAGTCGGGATCCGCTGCCTTTCCTGACGATGACCCCGGCCTCGGCCGAGCTGCTGGCGCTCACGCTGTTCAAGGGAATGAGCTTCGGCGAGGCTGCGACGGCCGACGTCGCCTGGTTCGGCACGCCAGAGCCGCTCAGCCGCGCAGGCGCACCCGGCACATGATCTGCTCGGCCGGACGCGTAGTGAGACGCGCCACCGGACGCACCCGGCCCGGGTCGAGCACCTCGAAGTCGTAACGGCACAGCAGCCGGGCGAGGATCAGGACCGCCTCGACCATCGCGAAGCCCTGGCCCACACAAACCCGCGGGCCGGCACCGAAAGGCAGATAAGCGCCCGGGGTGAGCTCGGACTCGCGAGCCGGCAGGAAACGGTCGGGATCGAACAGGTCTGGATCCCGCCAGTAGCGCTGATGACGGTGCAGCGCCCACGGCGAGATCATCACCAGCGTTCCCCGTCGGACCTTGTAGCGACCAATCCGACCCGGGCCCAGCGCCACCCTCGGCATGAAGGTGATCGGCGGGTACAGGCGCAAGGTTTCGCGGAAGACGTTGCGCACGTGCACCAGCCGACGGGTGGCCTCGAAATCCACCGGCGCGTCACCGACCAGCGCAGCCACGTCCTCGCGGATCCTGCGGCGGGTGGGGCCGTGGCAGGCGGCAATGAAGAACGCCCAGGTCAGGGCGCTGGCGGTAGTCTCGTGGCCTGCCAGGAAGAACACCCCGAGCTGGTCGATCAGTTCCTTGCGAGTGAACGCCCCACCGCTCGCCGCATCGCGGGCAGCCATCACCGCGGCAGCAATGTCGCTGTAGGTGCCCTCGGCGGACTCCGCGTGACCGTCCACCAGCTCGCCGAGGTGATGGCGGATCCGATTACACGCCGCCAGCACTTCCTCCCGCTGCGGCACCTCGGTCCAGGCCGGATCGAAGATCAGGCGCCGCAGCTCCACCTGGGCGACGCTGCGCTCGAAGATCGCAAAGGCGTCGAACACCTCCCGCGCGGTAGAGGTCTGCAGCGACGTCGAGAAGACCGTCCGGCAGATGATGTCGGCAGTCAGGTGACTCATGGTCAGGTCCAGCGAAAACGCCGCGCCGGAGGCGGCGTATTCGTCCAACCTGGCCTCGACTTCGTCCAGCGCCGACTGCATGGAGGCGAAGGCCCGCCCGAGTCGCATGTGCGAGAAGGCCGGGTCGATCATGGCCCGCTGCCGTCGCCAGACCTCCGCAGAGGACACGAAGATGGAGTCACCCACCAGCGGCTCCAGCGCCGCAACCATCAGGTCGCCCTTGGGATAGGTAGCGCCGTCATCGGCGAGGATCTCACGCACCAGCGCGGGATCGTTCACCAGCAGGATGGTTCGGCGCGAGTATCCCAGCCGCCCGACCGGCATGCGGTAGGCGGCAGCCGGCATCAGGCTGAGCAGGTCACCCTCGCCGCGCCAGGCGGTGCGCAGCAAGCCCAGCAGCGCCGACAGCGGCGGCGTGCGCGGGGGACGAAAGGTCTCTGCGGCTGCGGATTTCACGACGAGGGCCCGGCTTGCAGGTGAGCGATCCTAGCGCATAATGCCCGCATGTCGAGCCTGCTGCTGTTCAAGAGCCTGGTGGCGGCGCATATCGTGACCGGCGCCCTCGGCCTCGTCAGCTTCTGGGTGCCGATCATCTCGCAGAAGGGTGGGCCGGCCCATCGCAAGTGGGGTCGACGCTTCACGATACTCATGATTGCCACCGGCAGCATCGCCGTCGGCATGAGTGCCAGCACCATCGCGGCACCCATGGCCACCCACCCACAGCTGGTCGGACACCCGGAATTCGGCGACCCGGCCATCGTCACGGCCATCTTCGGTTGGATGATGCTCTACCTCGCAGTGCTCACCGTGAACCTGGCCTGGTACGGGTGGCAGTGCATGCTGAACCAGCGCCAGCACCGGGCCAACCTGCGATGGCCGAACGTCAGCCTGCAGGCGCTGCTGACCGCCGCTTCCCTGCAGTGTGCATGGCAGGGGTGGTCGACCGACCTGCCCATGCTGATAGGGATCTCGGTGATCGGTTTCGCCACCGTCGCCACCAACCTGCGCTTCATGCTGGCGCGCGAACCGGGGCCTCGGGACTGGCTGCTCGAGCACATCAAGGCGCTGGTCGGCGCGGGCATCTCCGTCTACACCGCCTTCTTTGCTTTCGGCGCCGTGCGCCTGATGCCGGAACTGGCCCTCACCCCGGCGCTCTGGTCCATCCCGTTGCTCACTGGCCTTGCGCTGATCGTCTATCACCAAAGGCGAGTCATGCGAGCCCCATGACCCACCGGGTAGCCATCGTGGGTGCCGGCATGGGTGGCCTGGCGGCGGCCATCGACCTCGCGCGCCAGGGCGTCGCGGTCACCGTCTGCGACAAGCTGCCCACGGTCGGCGGCAAGATGCGCAGGGTCGCGGTGGCCGGCACCGAAGTGGACGGCGGACCTACGGTCTTCACCATGCGCTGGATCTTCGAGCAGTTGTTCTCGGACGCAGGCGCCAGTCTCGGCGAACGACTCGAACTCACGCCGCTCGACGTGCTGGCCCGGCATGCTTGGCGCCAGGGTGGTCGCCTCGACCTGTATGCCGACGTCGAGCGCTCCGCGTTGGCCATCGCCGAATTCGCCGGCCAACGCGAGGCGGACGGTTACCGACGTTTTTGCAGCGACAGTCGCCGCGTTTACCAGACCCTGGCCGATACTTTCATGGCAGCCGACAAGCCCTCCCCCTTCGGGCTGGTGAGACGGGTGGGCCTCTCCCGCATCGGGCAGCTATGGGCCACGTCCCCGTGGCGGCGGCTGTGGCCTGCGCTCGCCGATTATTTTTCCGACCCGCGCCTGCGCCAGCTGTTCGCGCGCTATGCCACCTACTGCGGCTCCTCCCCGCTGGAAGCACCCGCTACGCTGATGCTGGTGGCACACGTCGAGCAGGAGGGGGTATGGCGAGTGCGCGGTGGCATGCACGAGGTAGCCCTCGCCTTGGCGCAATTGGCCTCGTCGCTCGGTGTGGAGTTCCGCCTCGGCGAGGCCGTGGAGGCCATCGAGATCCGTGGTCGGCGGGCGCGAGGCCTCAAGCTGGCGGGAGGCGGCAACGTGGAGGCCGACGCCGTGCTCTTCAACGGCGACTGTGCTGCCCTGGCGGACGGCAGGCTGGGAAACGGAGCGAGGTCCGCGGTGGCCGTGGTGCCGCGCGCAGCCCGCTCCCTCTCAGCCGTGACCTGGTGCCTGAGGGCGGCTACCGCGGGCTTTCCGCTGCATCATCACAACGTGTTCTTTGCCGAGGATTATCCCCGGGAATTCCGCGCGATCTTCGCGGAGCGGCGCATCACCGAGGCGCCGACGGTCTATCTCCATGCCCAGGACCGCGCAGCAGGCGAGACGCCGGCCGGCGCCGAGCGCATGCTGATGCTCGTGAATGCGCCGCCCGAGGGCGATCGCGGCGGAAGCGGCGAGCCCGCACTGGCGCGTGCCTGGGAGCGCAGCCTCGCCCTGCTCCATGACTGCGGCCTGTCGATTGCGCAGGACCCGGCCACGGTCCGGACCGGACCCCAGGAATTCGAGCAGTTATTTCCGGCCACGGGCGGTGCCCTCTATGGACGCGCCACCCATGGTGGGCTGGGCACCTTCGCCCGGCCGGGATCACGCAGTCGGGTCGGCAGGCTCTATCTCGCCGGCGGCTCGGTCCATCCCGGGGCCGGCATCCCCATGGCGACCCTGTCCGGTCGGCTCGCCGCACGGTGCATCGTGCAGGATCTGGGCCTCTAGGGATCGGGCAGCAGCGAATCGACCACCCGGGCAGAGGAGACCACGCCAGGCAGGCCGGCGCCGGGATGGGTGCCGCCACCCACCAGGTAGAGACCCTCGACTTCCTCGCTGCGGTTGTGGGGCCGAAACCAGGCGCTCTGCAGCAACCGCGGTTCCATGGCAAAGGCCGCCCCCGTCAGGGCCAGCAGGCGGTCGCGAAAATCCTGCGGCGTCAGCACCCGGGAGGTGACGATTGAACTGCCCAGGCCCGGCAGCAGCGTCGCCTCCAGGCGCCGCTCGATCGCCGCACGGTAGGGTTCCGCCTGCGCGGCCCAGTCGGTGCCGCTCGCCAGGTTCGGGACCGGCGAAAGCACGTAGAAGGCATCACAACCGGGCGGCGCCAGCGACGGATCGCTGGCCGTCGGCCGGTGCAGGTAGAGGCTGAAGTCCTCGGCCAGCACGTGGCGATGGAAGATGTCG
>JAURMS010000030.1 GCA_030830595.1 Gammaproteobacteria bacterium
TCTGCGGCTGGTCGGAATCGAGGATGAACTCTTCGCGAGCATCGATATCGTTGTAGCGCGTGCTGTCGGTATCGGTGTAGGAACTGAGCGAGAGGAATGAAACACTGCCGAGTTCCCAGGCTAGCTCGAGGGTTGCGGCCACCGTTTCCCGATCGATGGTCGGATTGGCGCTGTAATTGGCGATGGGCAGGTACTGGAAGTCGTCGCTGACCTCGCGAATCCAGGTATTTCCTGTGCCCTCCAGTTTGTTCCATCTGGCACTGGCATACAGTTCAAGCGAGTCACTCAGGGGTCCGCCAATGGCAAGCCTCGCCCCGGCTTCGTCCACATAGCCGATATCCGGATCGTTGGTGCCCCGCACTCCGTTGACCCGCGCCGGATTCTGGTTGGTCAGGTAACCATCGTCCTCCGCCACGAAGGCAAAACCGCGCAGCGCCCAACCATTTTCGCCGAGCGGTGCGTTGAAATTACCCTCGATGTCCACGATGCCGCGCTCACCGGCCTTGAGCTTGAGGCTGCCGGCGGCTCCCGAGGCGTCGGGTCTCTTGCTGACGTACTTGATGGCACCACCGATATTGCTGCCCCCGTACAGCGTGCCCTGAGGCCCCTTGATGACCTCTATACGATCAAGGTCACCAAAACGCGAAGAGGCGTCCGAAAACAACTGCACGTCATCGAGGTAGAAACCGACCCCCTGGGTGTTTCCAAAGCCACCCACGCCACGGATGGTGACGTTTGGGTAACCGTCAGTGCGTGCTGAAAGGTTCAGGTTGGGAATCAGGTTCCCCACATCGCGCAGGTTGTCGATGCCCTGCCGTTCAATCAGGTCTCCGGACAGAGCCGCGATGGAGATTGGGATGTCCTGGAGGTTTTCCTCACGCTTGCGGGCGGTGACGATCACTTCCTCGAGGCTGATCACGGCCGGACCGGTCTGCGCCGCTGCGGGCCCGAGCGCCACACTGCCCAGCAGCGTGGCGATGACCGAGCGGCTCACCTGTGAAGACCCACACTCATTCTTTTTCATGAACCAGAACCCCCTCTTCTTGCCCGTTGTCAGCTGAATCGCCCCATGGGTGCTGAACCTCGCCTGCAGGCAGGTGCCGGAAATCAGCTTCTGCAGGGCATCGCTTGCGGTGTAGTCACCCGTAAGTCCCTGCAGCTCGATCCCAGCCGCCACTTCGTAAGGAAACAGCAGCTGCACATCCGCCTGACGGGCGAACTGCGTGAGCACCTTGTCGGCACTCGACGGGGGGATATCGAAACGGATGATCCGGTCATCTCCTGCGGCCATGGCACTCGCAAATGCCAGCCCGAGAGCCAGGCCCGCCAGCATCCGATAACGTGGTGCCCCCCTCGCAATCCTGCACCCACCCTCTCTCTTGACAGGTAGGGCGGGAAAATCCGCCATGCCGGACAAGGAATTCAGGCGACGGCTGGACTTACTCCTCATCGGCCTGGTCGCCGGAGTGCCTGGTCAGAACGATCAACCCGTCTTCGTCGGTTTGCGAGCTGACCGCGAAGCCCTCCTCAAGGGCCCTCAGGAATCCCTCTACGTCACCGACATCGAAATAGCCACCGATGCGAAGGGTGGCAATCTCCGGATCACGGATTTCGATACGGCGATCGGTGTAGCGCTGCAGTTCACCAACAATCACCAACAGCGTCTCGCCTTCAAACTCCCATCGGCCCTCTGTCCAGGCCAGGCGCCTACCCAGCTCGGCCGCGGACACCGATTGAGAATCCGAGAATGCCTCGCGATATCGCACCGTGCTGCCTGCCTCGACCCGCCGATATTGATCCGCGAGGGTAGCCGTGCCGCGACGAGAGTGCCGATTACGCTCGAGCGCCACCTCGACGACGCCCTCGGACACCAGTACCTGAACACCGGATTCCTGCCGATGCACACTGAAAGCAGTCCCAACCGCGCGCACGCTGCCTGCTGCAGCCTCGACGGCGAAAGGCCGGCGGGGATCTGGCCGGACTTCAAAATACGCTTCACCCTTCAGCAACTCGACGCGCCGCTCGCGCGCACCGTAAATCACCCGCGCCTCACTCCTGGTATTGAGGATCATCCGGGATCCATCCGGCAGGATCACCCGGGACTGCTGCCCGGTCCTGGCCACATAGGTCTCGGCGCTGACCGTCTTCCAGAACTGTGTGACGGGCTGGATCGCCAACAGCGCAACGATCAGCAGCAGCGCGCTGACCGAGGCACCGAACGCCTTCTTGCGAGTTGAGCGCGCTGCATCCACTTCGACGCGGGAGGTGGCGGGGTCCGGAAACAGCTCGGCGAGAACCGACAGGCTGTCCATGCTGCCCCAAATCCTGGCAAGCTCCACCAGCAGGAGACGGCGGGACGGATGGCCGGCAAGCCAGTCTGAGAGCGCCTTGCGCTCCGCCTCCGACAAGCTGCCCCGGTCGATTCTCATGAGCCAGTCGGCAGCCTCCTGCCGGGCCTTCGCGCGGTCCGGAAATGGCAGGACGTTGCTCATGGGGCCGGTTTTCCCTGTCTGTCCTGCCCTCCGCTCCGGACAGGGGCCGTTCTCTCCTCTGACTGCAGTTGCTCCGAACAGCGCATCAGGGCCTTCGCCAGATGTTTCTCCACCGTGCTCACCGCAATGCCGAGACGGGCGGCCACCTCCTGCTGAGACAATCCATAGACCTTGCGCAGGATCAGGACCCGCCGGCACTGTTCCGGCAGCTGCGCCGCCGCCTCGCAGAACCTCTCAAAGCGGTTCTGCGCTGCGACTTCGTCCTCGGGAAGGAGATCTCCTGAGAGAAAGTCCAGGTCAACCAGCTCCTCGAGTGACTGCTCGCAGTGGTGGGCCTTGCGGGCCAGCAGGTTGAAGGCGAGGTTGCGCGCGGTTCTGTAAAGGTAGGCCTCTGGTTGCAGGATGTTCCCTCTGGACCCTGCTTCGAGGACCCGATAGATGGACTCCTGGGCAATATCCTCGATGTCCTCCCTGCGCCGGAGGAACCTGGCCAGATAACGGCTTAGGCGCTTACGGAGGCCCTCAAGGCCCGAGCCCAACACCCATGCGGGATCGGGATTGTTCACGCGGCCTTGGCAGCCGCGCCAAGCGGTGCCCAGGCCAGCAGCGAGGCGTCCCCCGCAAACGTATTGCGTACCAGTTCCACGCCAGCCGCATCAGCCAGTTCCTTGTACTGGATCCAGGACAGCACTGCGGCCACCGGCGTCCCCCGGCCGGTGTCGAACTGGATCGGCCCGTAGACGTTGGCGGTATAGATCAGGTCCTCGTCGCCGATGCGCTGGGTGGCATCGTGGCGCGCACCCGCGGGCTCGTAAAACCATACCCCTGGCCCGTAGCCGTCGGGCGGCCCGGCCCGGTAGCCGATGCGACCGCTCAACACCATGAAATCTGCAGCGCCCAGGTGATAGTGCGGGCCCGCCACACCGTTGTGGCGCACGATGAGGGAAACCGTTCCGGTCTCCTCGCTGACCCGGAGGATCTTGAGGGCAATGTCCGGCAAGCCGGGATTGATGATCCAGGGCACCGATCGGGTATCGATGAAATGTGGGTGCACGGCACGGCCGGCGTCGGCGGTCAGGCCCGCCGCCTCGTTGACCAGTGCCTTGGCGTCGCGGCCGGTGATGGCCAGCGGCTCGGCCGGACCGTGATAGGGCTCGGGCCGCGCCTGCATGCACTCTGCGAGCGTGCTCGGCACCAGCGTGATGCCCCGGGCTTTGGCTGCCGCCAGCACGTCCAGTGCGGTCAACACGCTGGCCACTTCGCCACCCCCGCCCGCGAGGAAGGCGACCGGGCCGTAGAAATTGGCCAGCACCTCAGTGTCTTCGTCGGCCACCAGCCTCGCAATGCGCGAGTTGGCCGGTACGTATGCCCAGGTCCCGGGTTCCAGGGTACCGGCCAGCGGACCGTCCGGATAAGTCATACGGCCTGAAAGCACGATCATGTCCATCGCCCCCAGGTGGACCATGCCCGCCAGCACCCCTCCCGCGGGGAGCTTGAGAATCACGGAGAACATGCCAGTCTCGGTACTGGCCCTCAGCGGCTTGAGCAACAGGCCAGGGGCCTGCGGCAGATCCATCCAGGGCAGGCGGTTGGTGTCCACTCCGCCCTCGATGCCGGTCGGGTCGAATTCCGGGTTGTAACCTGTCGTCATGCGTCAGCCCCCCAAGCGTTGTGTCCCTCAAGGTTAGGACCTTTGGGCGGGACAAATCCACTACCGGTGGGCTGCTAGATGTGAATCGCCATCCAGAGGCCTCGAGTGTCCCGTACTCGCCGCTCCGGCAGGCACAACGCCTCGCCGCGCGCGTATCGCTCCGCACTCCACAGCGCCGCGAAAGCATCCAGAATATCGTCCTCGGCCACCTCCCGACGCAGGGTGAGGGCCAGGAAGGCCTCGCGCAGGCCCGGCCAGCGGGTATCCACCAGGTGCGAGCGCTGCTGCCTGCCCTCCCGGGTCTTCTTGCCCGCCGGGATGGGTGCGCCGCCATTCCACTGGGCAAAAGACGATTCAGGATGCACCTCGATCATGCGCGGGCGCAGGTTGGGCCGTGAGGCGAGCAATCGGTCGACTTCGCGGATCTTCGGCAGGATGTTGAAGGCCTGACGGGACAGCCCACGACCATCGGCCCGCCGGTGGCGCGCGAGCGCCGTGGCGTAGTCACGCGCGTTGAGCGCCGCTCGCACCGGGGCCGCAAATACGCTGGCCCCCCGCGCGGCGCCCAACCGGCGGCGGGCCAGCACATCACACTCCCGGGGACCTGCCTCCGGCAGGCCGATCGGCATATCGATGGCCAGCAGGGATCGAGCCGGCAGGTCGGCCACCAGGTCTTTCAAGCACGAGGCGAGGCGCAACTCGACCTCGGTATCCGCCTGAATCGCGGCCACCCATCCGGCCGGACAGCCGTCGATGCCTGCGAGCGTCACAGCGTCCACCCCTCAGCTGCCCGGCAACACCCCGACCGCTACCGGCCGGTTTTCGCGAGCGGCCATCAACACTTCCTGAAGGTTGATGCCCCGCGGCCAGCCCTCACCAACGACCCAGCGTTCTGCCGCAGCCGGCCCCCGCCGAGCCAGGCGCTGGATCGCGTGCACACCCACCAGCGCAGCTGTGGCAACTGCCCTGGGCTCGGGCGGCGCCTCCGGCCACGGTCCCTTGAGGGCACGGGCCACCTCTTCATGCCTGAGCACACCGGCCGGGATCAGTCGCGCCTGGTCATCTTCTGTGCGCCAGGCCGGGACGGCCACCCACAGTAGGAAATCCAGACGCTCCGGGGCGTCCTGTACCACGTAGACATCGCCCCGCAGCGCACCGTGAACCCGCCCGGACTCCATCGGTACGAGGCAAACGGGCGGATGCCGGCGGGGATCCGGTGCAGCGAGGTGCAAACCTGCCAGCGCACCAGGCCCGAAACCGCCTTCGGGCGCTGGCCAATGGACTTCCACGGAGATCGCCTGTCCGGCGATCTCCAGAAGGACACGCCGAGACGCCTCCAAACCGGCCTCCCCACGCTTGGGCGCAGAACTGGGGTCCTCAATGAATGCCGGGGGATCTTCCATGAAGCTTGTACCCTAAAGCGCGGCAGGCTCAGCCGCTGCACCAGATTTCTTATTTTTTCTGCTCGAACAGGCGCTGCCATTCGGTTCGGGCCCGCTCCGCCGCATCGCGGCTGGCCGCCCGCTTGAGCCGCTCTTCAACTGCCAGCCTCACCGGAGCCAGGAACTGCTTGTGCACGTCCAGGGGCGTCAGCAAGGCCCAGGGATAGACATCCATCAGGGCCAGCGCCGGTTCCCAGCCCTCGACCCAGACGTCTTCTCCGGCCCCATCTGCCCCGGCACCCAGAGCCACCTGGATGGCAGGATTGGCGAGCCGCGCGAACCGCCATTCGCGCTGGTCATTGCGATGGCCGATGAGCGTGACAGTCCAGTCATCGAGACCCACCTGCAGGATGACGGGGATCCCCCGCAGGTTGACGGTGTCAAGGTCCGCTTCCTTGGTTTTCACGAAAATATTGTCGCATGTTTCCGAAAACCGGAAAAAAAATCCCAAGGGATCATCGAATGAGCCTTGAACGGTTCATCATTTAAGGACTGGTATTTGAATACCAGCCTGAGTCCAAAATAAAACGGGGGAAGGATCCATCCAATGGCGCGCTTCGAAGTCGTTAACGACGTCTACGGATTACTTCGTTCGACCCGGGAGCCGATCAGTCTCGACCAAATCTGCGAGGCCTCGGAAATCTCTCGCGCTACCGCCAAGCGGGTACTGCGCTTTTTACGAGAGGAAGTGGGGCTCCCCATCATCTACGACCGCAACGAGCGGGGCTTTACCCTGGGCCGTAAGGGCAACCTGCCCGACAGCGTCCTGGGTCCATGGTTTTCAGCCGACGAACTGCTGGCCCTGCTCACGGCCCACACGCTACTGGAACAACTTTCCCCGGGGGTGCTGCGCGAAGACACCCTCAGGCTCCAATTGCGGCTCCAGCGCCTCCTGTACAAGCGCAGCGAGGGAACCGTAGGTCGCGAACTGGCAGAACGGGTCCGGCTCAGCCTGCCCAATCGTCGCAGCGTGGATGGCCCGACCTTCCATATGACGCTGACGGGCCTCCTCAGGCGCAAGCGGCTCAAGTTCAGCTACCTCGGCCGCGCCAGGAA
>JAURMS010000239.1 GCA_030830595.1 Gammaproteobacteria bacterium
CTCGTCCACGGTCTCGCCGTCCTCGGGCTTGGCTTGCGGCGCTGCCACCGGCGCGGCAGGCTCGCCAGCCGGCGGGGCTCCGTCGGTAGCCTGTGCGATCGGAGCGGAAGACTCCTGACCAGGCGGCTCTCCGCCGCCACCACAGGCGCTCAGCAACACGGCCAGCAGCAGGCAGGCCTGTATCTTCGGATTGATCATTGCGATGGGGTCCTCCTTGCCGGTTCAGTGCAGGGCCGGTTCAACGCAGGCCCTGGACATAGGAAGCCAGGGCACGCATTTCGTCGTCGGTGAGTTTGGGCGCAATGGCCTGCATCATGGCGTTGCCGGCCACCTTGCGCTCGCCGCTGGCATAGGCCCGCAGCTGGTTGTATGTGTACACCGAGTGCTGAGCGCGCAGGGCGGGATACTGGGCCGGGCCATTGCCCTTGCCCTGGGGGCCATGGCAGGCGATGCAGGCCGGCAGCCCGCGGGAGGCATCGCCGCCCCGGTAAAGCTTTTCGCCCAGCGCATAGCTCGACGGGTCGGCCTCGAGGCCCTTGACGGTCTGCGCGGCAAAGTAAGCGCCGAGGTCGGCCATGTCCTCTTCGCTCAGCATGAGGGCGTTGGGGTACATCACCGGGTTGTTGCGCACCATCTGCTTGAACAGCGCAAGTTGCGCGGCGATGTATTCGGCGTGTTGGCCCGCGAGATTGGGCCACTCCGGGTTGAAGCTGTTGCCGTCCACTCCGTGGCAGGCGCCACAGATCACCGCCTTCTGGGCACCGGCCGCCGCATCACCCGCCAGCGCCTCGGTTCCAGCCAACATACCCATGAGGCTCAAGGCCACGATCACAGTCTTCATCCGCTCGAACTCCACTTGTCCAGGGGGCTGCGGCAGGCGCCCGGCTTGCCGCGAAGTCCAGCATTATACTCACCCGCCGACCCACGATACGAAGCCAGCCCCCGATGTCCCGCTACCCGACGGTCAGTTTCCTGAAAAGCGCCCACCGGCCCAGCGATTTCTGCCCGGATCTGGGCCTGGAGGTGGCCTTTGCGGGGCGTTCCAACAGCGGCAAGTCCAGCGCCATCAATTCCATCCTGGGACGCCGTGACCTGGCTCGGACCAGTCGCACCCCAGGCCGTACCCAACTGGTCAACTTTTTCGAACTCGGCGGCGAGCGCCGGGTGGTGGACTTGCCCGGTTACGGGTACGCGCGTGTCGCGCCCGCGCTGCGCCAGCACTGGAAGGGGCTGATGGAGGCCTATTTTGGCCAACGTGTTGCCCTGGCGGGCCTGTTCCTGGTGATGGACTGCCGTCGGCCCCTGACCGACAGCGACTGGCAGATGATCGAATTCGCCGAGGCCCGGGACTGTCCGATTCACGTCCTGCTCTCCAAGTCCGACAAGCCGGGCCGCAATGAGGCCCGCGATGCCCTCCGGAAGGCCGGCGCCCAGCTCTCCGGTCGTGCCACCGTCCAGTTGTTCTCGGCGGTGACCGGCGAGGGACTGGAGGCCGCGAGGCGGGTCCTCGACGGCTGGCTAAGCAAAAATAAAGGGCCGGCGGGCACCCGGCCCGCCGGCAATTCCGAGCCCGGATCGGGGGTATGATCCGAACTCGCCCGCCCAGGGAGAGAGCAGCGGGGAGCGCCACAGCGCTCACTTGATGAGACCGGCGGAGTCGCGGCGAGTTCCCTGCTCCGGGCTCAGTGGGCCTCGTCCCAGTTCCGGCCCGCGCCGACCTCCACCTTGAGTGGTACCTTCAGTGACGCCGCCTCGGCCATGCAGGCCACCACCCGTGAGCGCACGGCCTCGAGCCTGGCCTCATCCACCTCCAGCACCAGCTCGTCGTGGACCTGCATCACCAGTTCGGCTCCCGGCTGTTCACGGCGTATCCAGTCATCGACCGCGATCATGGCGCGCTTGATGATGTCGGCCGCAGTGCCCTGCATGGGGGCGTTGATGGCACTGCGCTCGGCGTATTGCTGCAGCTGGCGATTGCGGGCGCGGATGTCCGGCAGGTAAAGCCGTCGGCCGAAAACCGTCTCGACATAGCCTTGCTCACGGGCCAACCGGCGGGTGTCCTCCATGTAGCGCTTCACGCCCGGATAGCGCTCGAAATAGCGGTCCACGTATGCCTGGGCCTCGCCCCGGCCGATGCCGAGCTGGCGCGCCAGGCCGAAGGCCGACATGCCGTAGATGAGGCCGAAATTCACTGCCTTGGCAGAGCGGCGCTGTTCGGGGGTCACCGCTGCGGGGTCGATGCCAAGCACCTCGGCCGCGGTCGCCTCATGGATGTCGCGGTCCTCCGCAAAGGCCCGCAACAGGCTCGGGTCGCCCGACAGGTGAGCCATGATCCGCAACTCGATCTGCGAATAGTCGGCCGCCAGCAGTACCCGCCCCGGTGGGGCCACGAAGGCCTGGCGAACCCGCCGCCCCTCGGCCGTCCGCACCGGAATGTTCTGCAGGTTGGGATCGCTGGAGGACAAGCGTCCGGTGACGGCCACTGCCTGGTGGTAGGAGGTGTGCACCCGTCCGGTGAGGGGATTGACCTGCTCAGGCAGTCGATCGACGTAGGTCGACTTGAGCTTGGCGAGGCCGCGATAGTCTAGGATCATCTGCGGCAGGGGGAACTCGCCGGCCAACTCCTCCAGCACGTCCTCCGCCGTGGAGGGCTGCCCGGTGGGGGTCTTGCGCAGGACCGGCAGGCCCAGTTCACCGAAGAGGATCTCCTGCAGCTGCTTGGGTGAATCGAGGTTGAACTCCCGCCCCGCGGCCGCGAAGACTTCCTGCCTGACCTCGGCGATCCGCCGGTCGATCTCCTTGCCCTGCTGCCCAAGCACCTCGACGTCGACCAGGACCCCCCTGCGCTCCATCCTGAACAGCACCGCAAGCAGCGGGATTTCCACCTCTCGGTACAGTCGTTCGAGGTCGGGCAGCTGCGCGAGGGCCGGCCACAGCTTCTGATGCAGTCGCAAGGTGACGTCGGCATCCTCAGCCGCGTAGCGGGTCGCCACCGCCACGTCGACCTGGCCGAAAGGCAACTGCTTGGCGCCCTTGCCGGCTACTTCCTCGTAGGACACCGTCTTGATACCCAGGTACTTCCTGGCGACGGAGTCCATGTCATGGCGCGTCGCGGTGGAGTCGAGCACGTAGGACTCCAGCATGGAGTCGTGGCGCATGCCGGCCAGCGCGATGTCGTGGTTGGCCAGGACATGGGCGTCGTACTTGAGATGATGTCCCAGCTTGGCCCTGGCCTCGTCCTCCAGCAGCGGGCGCAGCCTGTCCAGCACGGCTGTCAGGGGGAGCTGCTCGGGGGCCCCTTGATAGTCGTGGGCGAGCGGCACATAAGCCGCCTCGCCTGCCTGGACGCTGAAGGAGAGCCCCACGATGCGCGCCGCCATGTAGTCGAGGCTGGTGGTTTCGGTGTCCAGCGCGAAGACCTCCGCAGCCTGCAAACGCTGGATCCAGGCCTCGAGGGACGCCAGGTCCGTAATGCAGAGGTAGTCGCCGTTGCTCGGCGCCGGCCCGGTGTCCGCTTTCGCGTCTTCGGAGGCCGCTGCCGGCTGGTCACCCAGCTGGCGGAGCAGGGAATTCAGTTCGAGCCGGCTGTAGATCGCGCCCAGGCGATCCCGGTCCGGCTGGCCCGGGCAAAGCCGCTCTGGTTCGACGCCAAGTTCGAGGTCGCAGCGAATGCTGGCCAGCTTGCGCGAGAGCTCGAGTTGCTGCAGGTTCTCGCGCAGGCTTTCGCCCACCTTGCCCGGGATGTCGTTGGCGTGATCGACAATGGCGTCCAGCGTGCCGTACTGGTTCAGCCATTTGGCCGCCGTTTTGGGGCCCACCTTGGGCACGCCCGGGATGTTGTCGGCGCTGTCGCCGACCAGCGCGAGGTAATCGACGATCTGTGACGGCAGGACGTCGAACTTGTGCTTCACCCCGGCCTCATCCAGTCGCGAACCGGTCATGGTGTTGACCAGGGTCACCTTTTCATCCACCAGCTGCGCGAGGTCCTTGTCACCGGTCGAGACCACCGTTCGCATGCCTGCGGCCGAGGCGCGCGCCGCCAGGGTGCCGATCACGTCGTCGGCCTCGACGCCCTCGATCCGGAGTAACGGCAGTCCCAGCGCCTCCACGGACTCCAGCAGGGGCCCGATCTGCCTTTGCAGGTCGTCCGGCATGGGCGGGCGATGGGCCTTGTAAGCCTCGAACAGGTCGTCGCGGAAGGTCCTGCCCGGCGCATCGAAGACCACCGCCAGGTACTGTGGCTGCTCTTCCTTGAGCAGTCGATTGAGCATGTTCAGAACGCCCAGCACGGCGCCGGTGGGTTCACCGCGCGAGGTGGTCAGCGGTGGCAGCGCATGGAAGGCGCGGTACAGGTAGGACGAGCCGTCGACCAGCCAGAGCGTTGCCGGCTCACTCACCCGGTTCTTCCTGGTCGGTCTCTGCCGTCGGCGCCGGACGGATCTCGACGGGCGTGTCGAGTCCCTCATCGGGCAGATACAGGGGACCGGTCTGGCCGCACGCGGCGAGGCCGAGGACCAGGACCAGCAGGCTGGCGCGCAGGCACGGGGACATCATGCGGGCCTCTTGCGGTCGATGACTGCCAGCGTCAGGCGCGACACGCAGACCAGGCGTTGCTGCTCGTCGCGGATCTCGATGGACCAGACCTGGCTGCGGCCGCCGAGGTGCAGCGGTCGGGCCAGGCCGAAGACCTGGCCCTCGCGGACCGAGCGCAGGTGATTGGCATTGATCTCCTGGCCGACCACCAGGGACTGTGTCAGGTCGATGGTGAGGGAGGCGCCCACGCTCCCGAGCGTCTCGGCGAGCGCGACCGAGGCACCGCCGTGCAGGATCCCGAAGGGCTGGCGAGTACGTGCATCCACCGGCATGCAGCCCTCGATGCTGTCCGGGCCGATGGCGGTGAATTCGATGCCGAGCAGCTCGACGAGGGTGTCCGGATGGGCCCTGTTCAGCTGCTCGAGGGTCGGCGTGGTGCGCCAGATCGGTGTGGGTTGGAGTGTCATCGGGCCATTATAATCCCCGCATGGACACCCATATCGAGGTGAGCACGCCCACCGTAGGCGTGGCGGGATCTGACCGACGCTTTCCGGTTCGGCGGATTTTCTGCGTGGGCCGCAACTATGCCGATCACGTCCGTGAGATGGGTGGTGATCCCTCTCGGGAGCCGCCTGTGTTCTTCACCAAACCCGCAGATGCGGTGGTCCAGCCAGCCCGGTCGGTTCCCTATCCTCCACGGACCGAGGACCTGCATCACGAGGTGGAACTGGTCGTCGCCCTGGGCGCTGGGGGGACGAACATTGACCCCCAGCAGGCCCTCGGCTGCGTGGTCGGCTATGCGGTCGGCAATGACCTCACGCGCCGCGACCTGCAGGCCGTGGCCCGCAAGGCTGGCGCGCCCTGGGACATGGCCAAGGGCTTCGACTGTTCTGCACCACTCGGCGAGATCCATCCGTCCAGCGAGGTTGGGCATCCCGCGAGCGGCCGGATCTGGCTGGCCGTCAACGGCGTGCTGCGCCAGGAATCGGACCTTGCCAGCATGATCTGGTCGGTGCCGGAAATCATCGCGGAGCTGTCGACCTATGTCGCCCTGCGCCCCGGGGACCTGATATTCACCGGCACTCCCGAGGGCGTGGGTCCCCTGCGTCCGGGTGACCGGGTGACCGCTGGCATCGACGGGCTCGGCGGCCTGGATCACCTCATCGCGGCGGCCTGAGGCTCAGGCGAGGCGCACCGGGATACCGAGGTCGCGGATGCGCCCGGCCCATTTCGCGGGGCCGCTCTGGTGCACCGAATCGCCGCGGGCGTCAACCGCCACGGTGACGGGCATGTCCTTCACCTCAAACTCATAGATGGCCTCCATGCCCAGTTCCGGGAAGGCCAGCACGCGCGATTTGCGGATTGCCTTGGAGACGAGATAGGCCGCGCCACCCACTGCCATCAGGTAGGCCGCGCCGTGGCGCCGGATGGCCTCAATGCCCACGGGCCCTCGCTCGGCCTTGCCGATCATGGCGATGAGGCCGGTCTTCTCCAGCATCATCTCGGTGAACTTGTCCATTCGCGTGGCCGTGGTCGGTCCCGCCGGGCCCACCACCTCGTCGCGTACCGGGTCGACCGGCCCCACGTAGTAGATCACCCGGTTGGTGAAGTCCACACCCTCGGGCAGGCCGGCGCCCGAGGCGAACAGGTCGGCGATCTTCTTGTGGGCCGCATCGCGCCCGGTGAGCATGCGACCATTGAGTAGCAGCGTCTCGCCCGGTTTCCAGCTGGCGACCTCTGCCCGGGTGAGGGTGTCGAGGTTCACGCGTCGCGAATCCTGTCCGGGTGCCCAACTGATCTTCGGCCACAGCTCCAGCGAGGGGGGCTCGAGGGTCGCCGGGCCCGAACCATCTAATACGAAATGGGCGTGCCGGGTGGCGGCACAGTTCGGGATCATGGCCACCGGCTTGGAAGCCGCGTGGGTGGGAAAGGTGTTGATCTTCACGTCCAGCACGGTGGTCAGTCCGCCGAGGCCCTGCGCGCCGATGCCCAGCGCGTTGACCTTTTCGTACAGCTCGATGCGCAGCGCTTCGAGCGGCGACGCCGGCCCGCGTGCCAGCAGGTCATGCATGTCGATGGGGTCCATCAGCGACTGCTTGGCCATGAGCATGGCCCGCTCGGCAGTGCCTCCCACCCCGATTCCAAGCATCCCCGGGGGGCACCAGCCCGCTCCCATCGTAGGCACGGTCTTCAGTACCCAGTCGACCAACGAGTCCGACGGGTTGAGCATGACGAACTTGGACTTGTTTTCCGAGCCGCCTCCCTTGGCCGCGACCGTGACATCCACCTGCTCGCCGGGGACCAGCTCCACGTGTACGACCGCAGGCGTGTTGTCCCGGGTGTTGCTGCGCGCGAACAGCGGATCGTCCACTACCGAGGCGCGCAGGGTGTTGTCCGGATCGGTATATGCGCGCCTCACCCCCGCATCGACCATCTGCTGCAGGCTCGCGCGTGTCTCCCAGCGCACGTCCATGCCGACCTTGAGAAAGACGTTGACGATGCCCGTGTCCTGGCAGATCGGGCGCTTGCCCTCGGCGCACATCCTCGAGTTGGTGAGGATCTGGGCGATGGCGTCCCGCGCGGCGGGCGATTGCTCACGCTCCCACGCCCGGGCGAGATGGGCGATGTAGTCGGTGGGATGGTAGTAACTGATGAACTGCAGCGCATCGGCGATGCTCTGGACCAGGTCGTTTTCTCTTATCATGATAGTCTCAAGCCTAGCAGGATTTCTGGGGTGGGTCGTTCGTCGAATGGTCAGGCAAGTTTACATTTGCGCGGCGGGGCACTCCGGGTCCACCCTGCTGGATTTGCTTTTGGGTTCGCACTCTCAGGTCGAGTCGCTGGGTGAGATTAGACACCTGCCGAAGAACATTGCATTGAATACCCAGTGCAGTTGTGGGGCGCCGGTCAGGTCCTGCGAATTCTGGAGGCCCGTCGTGGCGGACCTAGGTGCGCAACTCAAAAGGGATTTGCTTGTCGAACCCTATGCTTTAAGAGCAGGTTATCCGCGGGCAGTCACCCTGGTGGATCGCCAGAGGCAAACGCGAAGATACCTCCTCAGTCGCAAGATCCTTCATGGGCTCGCTTATCTGGAACTTTCTCGCGAGTGGCATTTCATTCATCCCCTGACCGGGTTTCTCCGCAAGGGCGTAGAGCACCGATTGTTGATCTATGAGGCTGTCAGGCGTTTCGCTGGCGTCAGTTTGGTTGTGGATTCTTCCAAAAGTTATCTTGAGGCGACGTCTCTCTATTGCGGCTGCCCGGATGAGACCCGCATTATCCTGCTCACACGTGATGGGCGTGGGGTGATGTACTCGAACATCAAGATGAAGCTGGGCAGGAAGCGCGGTTTGTATGGATGGACGAACTACTATTTGAGGGCCCTGCCTCTCTTGGCGCAGCGAGTGTCGAGCAGTCACGTGTTACCAGTGCGGTATGAAGACCTCGTGGAGGACCCCGGGTCGGAATTGGCGCGGATATGCGGGTTTCTCGGTCTTGAGTACGAAGCATCGATGCTTGATTTTTCCAGCCATGCGCACCACGTTACCAATGGCAACGACATGCGGTTTGCCTCCAGTTCTGATATTCGTGTGGATGCGTCTTGGAGGGCAAATCTGACTCCGGATGACTTTAGCTACTTCGATCGGCATGCCGGGTCTTTAAATCGTAGGCTTGGCTATCCGGAGGGTATTTCATAAGTCCGCGTTCAGAACTTCTCGGGGCGCAGGACCTCGACGTCCTGCAGGAAAAGGATCATGGCGTAGTCCTGGTAGTAGTGCTCGCGGAAATGGCTGGCGAGTCGCTCGGCCAGGCTCTCCTCGCAGATCACCTCGAGACGGATATTGCCCTCGTACTCCCAGTCGAGGGCCCGCTTGCCGCGGTGGCCCTGCCCACGTGCGTCGGTGATGGTCCAGCCGCGCGCGCCGAGCTGGCGCAGGTCCTCCACCAGCCGGCGTTCCAGGCCGGCCTCGGTCACCACGGTCAGCAGCTTTCGAACGTGCATCGTCATGGTCAGCCCCCGGGCCAGTGGTTCGCCATCCAGTGATACAGCGGGATGCCGAAAAAGATGTTGAAGGGGAAGGTGATCGCGAGTGAGGCGGTCAGCGACAGCGCCGGGTTGGCTTCGGGTACCGCCGTGCGCATGGCAGCCGGCGCAGCGATATAGGAGGCGCTGGCGGCCAGGGTGGCCAGCAGCACGGCGCCGCCGGTCGAGAGCCCCATCAGCGCGGCAAACCCGAGACCGATCACCGCCATGACCGGCGGTGCCAGGAGGCCCCAGGCCAGCAGGAATGGGCCGTGGCGCAGGGCGCCGTCCAGGTGGCGGCTGGCGATCAGGCCCATCTCCAGCAGGAAGATGGCCAGCACGCCCTTGAACAGGTCGAAGAACAGGCCGTCGATGCCGGCGAGGCCGACGGGGCCGGCGATCCAGCCGATGAGCAGCCCTCCGAGGAGCAGGACCACGCTCTTGCCCAGCAGCACCTCACGCGTGAGTTCGCCCCAGCGCGTTCGGCTGCTGCCGCCCCGCGCCAGCATGATGCCCACGAAAATGGCCGGCACCTCCAGCAGAACCACGAACAGTGGCATGAAGGGCTCGTGCTCAAGTCCGACTTCCAGCAGGTAGCTGAGCGCCACTGCGAAGGTGCCCACGCTGACCGAGCCGTAGTGGGCGGCGATCGACGCGGCGTCTGCTCGCGGCAGGCCGCCGACGCGAAGCAGGGGGAAGGCCATCAGGGGAAGCAGCAGGCCCATCAGGATGACCAGCAGCGAGTCGAACAGCAGCGCCCCGAGCGGTTGGGTGGCCAGCTGCACCCCGCCCTTCATGCCGATGGCCAACAGCAGGATCAGGCTGACGAATTCGTAGACGGCCGGCGGCAGGCGCAGCTCGGAACGGGCCAGCCCGGCCGCCATACCCAGCATGAAGAACAGGACAACGGGATCGAGAGCGCCCATCCCCGCATTTTAACTCCCTTGAGTCCAGCGCATGGCGGGGGTTAGGCTGGACGCGTTCGGGGGTCCTTTTCGGCCGCGGCGCTGGAGTCGTGGCGCCATGGGGTGTTGAATGTCTGTCGCGTTTCCCTTTTCGGCGATCGTGGGTCAGGACGAAATGAAACTGGCCTTGCTGGTGGCTGCGGTCGATCCGGGCATCGGCGGAGTGATGGTGTTCGGCGACCGGGGTACCGGCAAGTCGACCGCGGTCCGTGCCCTGGCGGCCCTGCTGCCGCCTATGAAGGCCGTGGAGGACTGCCGCTACGGCTGTGATCCGGCCGCTACCGAGGCGCTCTGCGCAGAGTGTCGCCGCCGGCTGCAGGGAGGCCTGCGCCTCCGTGCAAGGCAGGTGCCGGTGCCGGTCGTGGACCTGCCGCTGGGCGCCACCGAGGATCGGGTCGTGGGTGCGCTGGACCTCGAGCGTGCGCTCGCGCACGGCGAGAAGGCCTACGAGCCTGGTTTGCTGGCGCGAGCCAACCGCGGTTTTCTCTACATCGACGAGGTCAACCTGCTCGAAGACCACCTCGTCGACCTGTTGCTGGACGTGGCGGCTTCCGGCGAAAACGTCGTCGAACGTGAGGGGCTCAGCGTCCGGCATCCCGCGCGCTTCGTGCTGGTCGGTAGCGGCAACCCCGAGGAGGGCGAGTTGCGGCCACAGCTGCTCGATCGGTTCGGTTTGTCGGTCGAGGTACGTACCCCGGATGAACTGGCCACCCGCGTGGAGGTGATCCGCCGGCGGGATGCCTTCGAACGCGACCCGCGGTCCTTCGTCGCGCGCTGGGAAGCTGATGAGGCTCAGGAGCGGCGTCGCATCCTCGCCGCCCGCCGGCGCCTGCCCCGGCTCGAGCCCGACCAAGACATCCTGGAGCTGGCAGCGAAGCTGTGCATGGCGCTGGGCACTGATGGCCTGCGCGGCGAGCTGACCCTGATCCGTGCCGCCCGGGCGCTGGCCTGTCTGGAGGGGTCACGCCGCATCAAGCCGGAGCACCTCCAGCGCATGGCGCCGGCGGCGCTCAGGCATCGCTTGCGGCGCAATCCACTCGACGAATCCGGTTCCTCGGTCCGCGTGGAGCGTGCCCTGGCGGAGTTGTTCGGCCCGTGAACGCCTCCTTGGCCCCGCCGGGGCTCTGGGCCGACGCCTGCGCGGCAGCAGCGCTGCTGGCCGTGGACCCGCGAGGTTTGCAGGGGGTCGTGGTTCGGGCTCGGCCCGGTCCGGTGCGCGAGTGCTGGCTTGAGTACCTGGACGAGGCATTCGGCCCTTCTCTGCCGCGTCGCCGGGTCCCGGCTGGGGTCACCGACGACCGCCTTCTTGGAGGGCTCGATTTGCCTGCCACCCTGGCCGCCGGGCGAGGGGTGCTGCAGCGGGGTCTGCTGAGCGAGGCCCACGGTGGCCTGCTACTGCTCGCCACGGCCGAGCGTGCCTCGCGCAGTGCCATTGCCCAGGTGTGCGCGGCGCTCGATACCGGCGAGGTCATCCTGGAGCGGGACGGGCTGACCGACCGTCATCCAGCGCGTTCGACCGTGATTGCCCTGGACGAAGGCCTCGATGACGATGAGCGAGTGGCACCGTCGCTGGCCGAGAGGCTGGCTTTCCTGGTCGACCTGGACGCCCTCAGCGTGCGCGACCTCGATGCACTCGGCCCGGATTCGGTGACCGTCGAGGCGGCGCAGCGCCGCCTGCCTTCGGTGACCTGTGCCTCCGATCACCTGGAGCTGCTCTGTGCCATGGCCGTGAGGCTCGGCATCGACAGCCTGAGAATGCCGGCGTTCGCGCTCCGCGCCGCACGCGCTGCGGCCGCTCTCGCGGGGCGCGCGGTGGTCGCCGAGGCTGACCTTGCCCTCGCGGTGCGGCTGGTGTTCGGTCCACGGGCCCGTGTGCTGGAGGCGGCGGCCACCGAGCAGCCCCCGCCGTCGCCCCCCGAGTCCCGGCCAGAGGAGTCATCCGGCGAAGAGCCGAACGGCGATCAACAGCCGCTGGAGGACCAGGTGCTGGAGGCCATTGAGGCTGCCCTGCCCGCGGGGCTTCTCGATGCGCTGCGCGAGGGCAGCCTGAAAGCCAGGACTCAGCGCGCTGGCGGTCGCGGTGAGGGAGGACAGGCCTCGAGGGTCCGTGGCCGCCCTGCGGGCGTCCGCGCCGGGCGCGCCGAGCGCGGTGCCCGTCTCGATCTTGTGTCCACCCTGAGGGCGGCCGCACCCTGGCAACCGCTGCGTCGACCCGCCGGCGTCCAGCGGGTCTACGTCCAGCCGGAGGATTGCAGGATCACGCGGTTCCGGCAGCGCAGTCCGACGACCAGCATCTTCGTGGTGGATGCCTCCGGCTCCGCGGCGCTGCACCGTCTGGCGGAAGCCAAAGGCGCCGTCGAAATGCTGCTGGCGGAGTGCTACGTGCGACGCGACCAGGTGGCGCTGATCGCCTTTCGAGCCCGGGGTGCCGAACTGCTGCTGCCGCCAACCCGCTCGTTGGTGCGCGCGCGGCGTTGCCTGTCGGCCCTTCCCGGCGGCGGAGGCACCCCACTCGCGGCGGGACTCGATGCGGCCCGGGAGCTTGCCCTGTCGCTGGCCCGGCGTGGCGGTCGCCCGCTCCTGGTGGTGCTCACCGACGGCAAGCCGAACGTTGCGCGCGATGGGGGGGCGGGACGCGAGCGGGCCGCGGCCGATGCCCTGGCCTCGGCGCGGGCGCTGCGCGCTGCCGGCTTCGATGGGCTCCTGGTCGACACCGCGCCGCGGCCGCAAGCGTTCTCGATCGAGTTGGCAGCCGCGATGGGCGTCGCGGCGCTGCCGCTGCCCACGTCCGGTGCCGCCGGCCTGAGTCGCGTGGTCGGTGCCTTCGCCGGCTGACACTGAACGGATCGTGGCCGCCGGCCTCCGCTGGCGGGTGCGAGTGGAGGGCAGCGGGCCGGTGTTGTTGCTGCTGCACGGCACCGGGGCCTCGATCCACAGCTGGCGCGGCCTGCTGCCGCTGCTGACCCCCCAGTTCACGGTCTGCGCGCCGGACCTGCCCGGGCATGCCGAGACCGATCCGCTGCCCTCCGGGCGCTTGTCGTTGCCCGGCATGGCAGCGGCAGTCAGCGACCTGCTCGACGCCCTGCACCTCGAGCCGTCCTGCGCCGTCGGCCATTCCGCGGGGGCTGCCATCCTCGCGCGCATGATGCTGGACGACCGCATCCGGCCCGCTTCCTGGGTCAGCCTGAACGGTGCCCTGCTGCCCCTGCACGGTCTCGCGGGCCTGTCCTTCAAGCCGCTGGCGAGGCTGATGGTGGCCAGTACCCTGCCGGCCCGTTTGTTTGCGGCACGGGCCCGTGACCCGGTGGCCATCCGTCGACTGATCGCCAGCACGGGTTCGCGACTAGACGGGGAGGGCATCGAAGGCTATGCCCGGCTGGTCAGGGACCCCAACCACGTGGCCAACGTCCTCGCCATGATGGCTGCCTGGGACCTTGCGCCCCTGGCTCGGCAGCTGTCCGGCCTCAAGCCACGTACCCTGCTGGTGGTCGGAGGCAATGACCGCACCGTCCCGCCCTCGCATGCAGATCGCGTGCGGCGCCTGTTGCCCGGGGCAGAAAAATGCATCCTGCCAGGGCTGGGGCACCTGGCCCACGAGGAGGCACCCCACGAGGTGGCCCGCCTGATCGGTGACTGGTGCCGCGGTGCCGCCTGCAGCGGCCAAATGCCCTAGACTGGACCCATGAGCAAGGCAGCGCCGAGGGTGGTCGTGATCGGTGCCGGCGTCGGTGGACTGGCCGCGGCCATCCGCCTGGGCGCGCGCGGCTACCGGGTGACCGTCCTCGACCGGCTCGACGGCCCGGGCGGTCGCGCCTACGTCTACCGGCAGGATGGATACACCTTCGATGCCGGGCCGACCATCATCACCGCGCCCTACCTGTTCGAGGAACTGTGGAGCCTGTGCGGCCTGAAGATGGCAGACCATGTCGAGCTCAGGCCCTGCGATCCCTATTACCGGATTCGCTTTGACGACGGCGACAGCTTCACCTACAGCGGTGACCGTGAGGCCATGCGTGCCGAGGTGGCCAGGTTCTGTCCCGCCGACGTCGAGGGCTTCGAGCGCTACCTGGGCGTCAGCGAAGAGATCTACCGGGTGGCTTTCGAGGAACTCGGTGACAAGCCGTTCCACAGCCTGGGCTTCACGCTGCGGGCGGCACTGGACCTGGTTCGGCTGAAGGGTTACCGATCGGTGTATTCGCGGGTGAGCGAGTACTTCACCGATCCCCGCCTGCGCGTGGTGTTCAGTTTTCATCCGCTGCTGATCGGCGGCAATCCCTTCACGGCCACCTCCTACTACTGCCTGATTGCCCATCTCGAGGGCAAGTACGGCGTGCACCACGCGATGGGCGGCACCGGCGCGCTGGTGCGCGGCCTGTGCGAGCTGGTGCGCCACACCGGTGGCGAGATCCGCTACGAGGCCGAGGTCGAGCGCATCCTGGTGCGCGACGGCCGGACGACAGGCGTCCGGTTGACCGACGGCGAGGAAGTCCCGGCAGAGATCGTCGTGTCCAACGCCGAGCCTGCCTGGACCTATGCGAAGCTTCTCGGCCACCATCCGCGCCGCCGCTGGCGCGATGGCAAGATCCGGCGCGCGCGTCACTCCATGGGGCTGTTCGTCTGGTACTTCGGCACGAACCGCC
>JAURMS010000240.1 GCA_030830595.1 Gammaproteobacteria bacterium
ATCGGGGCCTCGGTCCTGGTGCTGACGGTGGTCCTGGTCGTGCCGGAGGTTCTTACCGGGCGACCTGACACCGGCCTCGAAGAAGTCTCCGATGGCGGCGCGGCCGCCGAGGGGAGCGCCGCCCTGCCGAACGCCACCCAGGCAGTCGAAATCACCCTGGTGGACCTTGCTTCGGAGGAGGAACCGGTCCCGCCCGAGGTGCTGGCCCCTCCCCCGCCTCCACCCGTGGTCGAGGGCCTGCCTGAATCGAGCTCCGAGTCCGCGCCCTCCGGCCCGCCCGAGGCCGTCCCGCCCCGCCCGGAGTCCGGCTGGGCAGTGCAGGTGGCGGCCCTGGGTAACGAGGCCGCGGCGCGGGCCATGGCCGAAGACCTTCAGTCCCGCGGGTATGCCGCGTTCGTGCTGGAATACCGGCTGAATGGCAAGGTGTATTACCGGGTCCGGGTCGGGCCGGAGGCCCAGCGGGACCGTGCCGAGGCCCTGGCCGGACGACTCGGCGGCGAGCGTTTTGGTGGTCGGGCCCTCGAGCCGGCCGTGCTCAGGCACCCCTGATGGGCCCGGTCTGGACTGCCGGCAAGGGTTTACAATGACAGGGATGAATGGCGCCGACTACCTGCTCCTGGCCATCCTGGCCCTGTCGGTGGCCTTGGGTTTTGTGCGTGGTCTGCTCAGGGAGGTGGTCCTGCTCGCAGCCTGGGTACTGGGCCTGTTCCTGGCGTGGAATTTTCCCGACCTCGTCTATCCGCTGCTGGAGGGTGCGCTCACCCAGCCGGAGTTGAAGGTCTGGGTGGCCCGAGGCGCGTTGCTGACGGTGACCGTGTTGGCGGGCTCGCTGCTGGCCTGGATACTGGATCAGCTGCTGGTCGGTAACGCGGTACTCGCCCTGCCCAACAGGGCCCTGGGCGGGGCCTTTGGTTTCCTGCGGGCTGTCCTGCTGTGCGGGTTCGTCGTCCTGGTCGGCGAGGGCGTTGGCCTGGACCGAGCGCCGTGGTGGCGGGGGTCGTCGTTGCTGCCCTATGCGCAGGCTTCTGCCAGCGTGATCGAAATGGGCGCCGGCGTGTTGTCCTGGCGCTGGGCACCGGACGCGTGAGCGGTTAGGCGAGGGTCAACGAACATGTGCGGTATCGTCGGCATTGCGGGTCATGGCCCGGTCAACCAGCGGATCTACGATGCGCTGACGGTGTTGCAGCATCGCGGGCAGGATGCCGCGGGTATCATGACCCTCGACGGCAATGCCCTGCACAGTCACAAGGCCGCGGGCCTCGTGCGCGACGTGTTTGACGAGCGGGCCATGCTCCATTTGCAGGGCCGGGTCGGGATCGGCCACGTTCGATATCCCACCGCCGGCTGCGATCACGTGAGCGAATCGCAGCCGTTTTACGTCAATTCTCCGTTCGGCATCGGCCTCGGCCACAACGGCAACCTGACCAATGCCAGCCAGCTCTCCCTGGAGATCTCCGCAGAGGACCGACGCCACCTGAACACCAGTTCCGACTCCGAGGTGTTGTTGAATGTGCTGGCGCACGAGCTGCAGAGAAGGGGCGGCACCCACCTGGAGCCTGCCGAGATCTTCAAGGCGCTGGAAGGGGTGTTCAGTCGCTGCCGTGGAGGGTTTGCCGTGACTGCGCTCATCGTGGGGCATGGATTGATCGGCTTTCGCGACCCGTTCGGGATTCGTCCGCTGGTGCTGGGGCGGCGCGAGGAGGGGGGGCAGACCGAGTGGATGCTGGCCTCGGAGAGCGTGGCGCTCGACATGCTGGGTTTTGCGCTGGTCCGCGACGTGGCGCCGGGTGAGGCCGTGTTCGTCGATGTCGCGGGCCGTCTCCATACCCAGCGTTGTGCGGATGCGCGCCGACACACGCCGTGCATTTTCGAGTACGTCTACTTCGCCCGCCCGGACTCCATCATCGACAATATCTCCGTCCACAAGGCGCGCATGCGGATGGGCGAAAAGCTGGCAGACAAGATCAGCCGCGAGCGTCCCGCGCATGACATCGACGTGGTCATCCCCATTCCCGACACCAGCCGGACCAGCGCGATGCAACTCGCTTCGGCGCTCGGGGTGAAGTATCGCGAGGGCTTCGTGAAGAATCGCTACATCGGGCGGACATTCATCATGCCGGGCCAGGACCAGCGCCAGAAGTCCGTGCGCGGCAAGCTCAATGCCATCGACCTGGAGTTCCGGGGCCGTAACGTCCTGCTGGTGGACGATTCGATCGTACGAGGCACGACCTCGGCTCAGATCATCGAGATCGCCCGTGAGGCCGGAGCGGCGAAGGTGTACTTCGCCTCGGCGGCCCCGCCGGTGCGGTTTCCCAACGTGTACGGCATCGACATGCCGGTGGCCGCGGAACTGGTGGCGGCCGGCCGGTCGGAAGATGAGGTGGCCCGCCAGATCGGTGCCGACTGGCTGATCTACCAGGACCTTGATGACTTGATTTCGGCGGTGCGCCATGACAACGCGGCCATTGAGGAATTCGATGCTTCCTGCTTCTCTGGCGAGTACGTCACCGCCGATATCGATGCCGCCTACCTCGGCAGG
>JAURMS010000241.1 GCA_030830595.1 Gammaproteobacteria bacterium
ATTCCTTGGCGGGGTTCTCATTTTGAGCCCCTGAAGGACTCAGTCCAGGAAGCGTCTGGCGGCCTCCGCGACCGATGCCGGACTGATGTCGAGCAGGTCCGGGCCCTGACCCGGGAGCTCAATGAGCTGGCCGCGCGGCAAGAGTTGCTGGACCCGTGGGCCCACGGTCCAGTCCTGGTCCTCCGGTCTCAGCAGCAAAACCGGGTGCTGGATGCGCCCGAGGCGCTCCCCGACGGGATAATTGGCCGCGGCACTGCCGCCCCACCAGCCCATCGGCCCGGCCACAGCCTTGTCGGCAAACGCGGCGGCAATCCGGTTGACGTTGGCATCGCTGCCACAGTCCGCCCGGCTACGTTCCCATTCCACCGGCAGGTGGGAACCGTCCAGGCGAGGTGGCAACGGCCTCGGCGACTCGTTGAATGCACGGCGCTCGAGGTCGTCCGGCAAGGGCACCCCTATCATGACGATCCTGCGCACCAGTTCCGGAAACTGGATGGCCAGCTCCGCCGCCACCAGCGAGCCATCGCCACGGCCCAGCAGGTCCACCTGTCGCAGGCGGAGATGACCCAGGACATCGGCCACGGCCGAGGCATAGTCGGCGATGGTGGGTGGACGCGGCGGCGGATCGGATTGTCCGTAGCCCGGCAGGTCCGGCGCGTAGATCGTGCGATCCCGACCCAGCTCACCCATCAGGCCGGCGAAAACCCGGCTGCTGCGCGGGAACGGGTGCAGGCATACCAGCGAGGTCAACTCGTCGAAGCCGCCATTGCCCGAAAAGGCGCTACGCAGGTGCAACTGACCGTAGCGGCAGTCCACGTACATGCGGCGCACGTGAATCTGTGCGGCGGTTTCGGCGCGTTTTCGGATCATCAGGTGAGTCTCAGGTACCAATCGTAGTCCAGTGTGGTCGGCACAGCATGGAAACGATCCCACTCCGCCCGCTTGATCGCCATGAACACGTTAACGAAACCGTCACCGAGCGAGTCATTAAGTAAACCACTCGTTGCAAGCCGCTCGAGTGCCGCATGCCAATCGAGTGGCAGCGAAGGATCTGCAGGACGTTCGTACCCATTGCCGGTCACGACCTCGCCCGGGTCGAGCCGCTCGCGAATGCCGCGATGCATGCCCGCCAGCACGGCGGCCACGGCCAGGTAAGGGTTGGCATCGGCGCCGCAGATGCGATGCTCGACGTGGCGCGACTCGGGTGGGCCCGTGGGGATGCGAAAGCCTACGCTGCGATTGTTGACGCCCCAGGTCGCAGCGACCGGGGCATAGGACTGTCGCCTGAAACGTCGGTAAGAGTTGGCATTGGGCGCGAAGATTGCCATTGACTCGGGCAGGGCGGCGGCCATCCCGCCGATCGCCTGCCGCAGCAGGGGCGTTCCAGACGGATCCTCGCTGGCAAACAGGTTGTGACCTTTCGCGTCCGCGAGGCTGATGTGTACGTGCATGCCGCTGCCGGCATGTTCGAGGAATGGCTTGGCCATGAAGGTGGCAACCCGCCCGTGGCGAGCACTGACCCCGCGCACCAGTCGCTTCCAGCGGATGGCGTCATCGGCTGCCAGCAGCGCGTCGGGTCGATGCTCGAGGGTCACCTCGAACTGACCCGGGGCGTACTCCGACATCAGGGTCCTGACCGGCAGGCCCTGGACCGCCGCCGCGCGATACAGGTCGTCGAACAGCGGCGTCATCTCCTCAAGCTTGCCAAGCCCATAAGCGTCGTGACGGACCATGCGTTCGCCGGTCAACAGGCCGCTGGCAGGTCGTATTCCCGGCCCATCTGGCTCCACCAGGAAAAATTCCAGCTCCAGGGCGACGACGGGATACAGGCCATCCGCCTGCAGCTGGCCGACCACCCGCGCCAGGGCATGGCGCGGATCGGCCACTGCCGGCTGCCCGCTGGCATCGAACATGCTCATCAGCAATTGGGCGGTGGGGCGCTCCAGCCAGGGTATCCGCTGCAAGGTGCCGGGAATCGGCCAGCAGACCTGGTCGGCGTCGCCGGCCGACCAGACCAGCCCCGTCTCCTCCACGTCCTCGCCGCGCAGGTCTAGCCCCAGGATGGATCCCGCGACCGGCCGGCCCCGACGATACAGGGCCTCCAGCTCTTCCCGCCCGATGCTCTTGCCGCGCGCGACGCCACCGGGGTCGGTGATCAGCAGCTGTACCGCCTCCACCTCTGGATGGGCGGCGAGAAAGCCGAGCGCCTCGTCCACGGTCGCACCGGCACTCATAGGAAAGCCACCAGTTCGCGAATGCACTCCGCCCAGGCCGAATACAAACGGTCCACCTCGGCAGCCGGGGTGACCGGAGACATCAGCACCATGTTGTGAAAGGGGGTGATGACCAGGCCTCGATTCAGCAGGTAGAGACGGGTGGCCTCGGGCAGCAGCGGCGGGACGGCAGCCACGGACTCGCGACCGCTGCGCGGTGGGAGGCGGGAATAGCCTACCTCCAGGCGCGCCCCGACCCGCTGAACGTTCCATGGCAGTCCCTCGGCCTCGAGCAGCGACTCCAGCGCATCCTCGAGCCTCTCGCCCATGGCCAGCATGTGCTGGAAGGCGCCCGGCGTCATGACGCCCTCCAGGCAGGCGCGCAGCGAGGCCATCGCCAGCGGATTGGCCGACAGCGTAGTACCGATCCCGGAGTGTCCCGGCGGCTTGGCAGCCATCACCCCGCGTATCCTCTCCTCCAGCTCGGCCGTGAAACCGTAGACCGCGCAGGGAAAGCCTCCAGCAATGGCCTTGCCCACAACCAGGAAGTCCGGATCGAGCCGCGCCGTGCGGCAATAGCCGCCCGGACCCGAGGACAGTGTGTGGGTCTCGTCGATGACCAGCAGGGTCTTGTGCTTGCGGGTGAGCTCGCGCAGGGCGTCCAGAAAGCCTGGGGCCGGAAGCACCATACCGGCATTGGTCATCACTGGTTCGGCCAGCACACAGGCCACTTCGCGGGTGCGCAGTGCCGCCTCCACCGCAGGCAGGTCATTGAAGTCGACACAACGGGTATGCCGCGGCAGGTCAGCCACCTGGCCAACCAGTCCCGGCCGGTTCCTGACCTGGCCATCGCGATCCAGGCGCACGAAGGCATCGTCGACCATGCCGTGGTAGCACTGGTCGAAGACCAGGATCGCCGGCCGACCGGTGATGGCCCGGGCCCAGCGGATCA
>JAURMS010000242.1 GCA_030830595.1 Gammaproteobacteria bacterium
GCCGACCTCCAAGTTCCTCCAGACGCTCGCGGCACCAGGCCAGGTGATCGCCTTCCTCTTCTGCGGCGCGGCGCATGGCGTCGGCGAGTGCCGGGGTACGCGCTGTCAGGGCCTGGCCGTGATAGAGGCCCTGCGCGGCAATTTCCCCCGCATGGTCGACCCGGATCAGCCCAACGACGCGAGCCTTGTCCGCCTCGGCCAGGTCGTCTGTTCCCTGGGCCCCTGCCGGGTTCGGCCGCCGGGCCCGGGGATGGGCAAACAGCGTCCTCAGGCCGCGATCGAGGGTGTCGAGCAGGCGATCCATGGGGTCCAGGGCCCGGTCCGGGGCAGGGGCATTCATATGCATATTATATAGGGGGTAACAGAGGGGCGCCCGCCCGACCCCCGACTGGGCTTGGCAAACAGGGGCTAGGTTCATTAGAATTCCGCTTCTTTGCTTGAACGTCTCCGCAAGGGGCCCCTGATGAAGACCACATTTACGACCCCGCAGACCGTGCGGAGGGACTGGTTCGTAGTCGACGCCGCCGGCAAGACCCTCGGTCGCCTGGCGTCCGAACTTGCCTTCCGCCTGCGCGGCAAGCACAAGGCCGACTACACGCCCCACGTGGACTGCGGCGATCACATCATCGTGATCAACGCGGGCAAGGTGGCGGTCACCGGCAACAAGCTCCGCGACAAAAAGTACTACCACCACACCGGCTACATGGGCAATCTCAAGACCATCGGTCTCGACAAGCTGCTCAAGGAGCATCCGGAGAGGGCGATCGAGTTTGCCGTCAAGGGCATGCTGCCCAAGACCGTTCTCGGGCGCCAGATGTACCGGAAGCTGCACGTGTTCGCCGGCGGCGAACACCCGCACGCGGCACAGCAACCCAAGCCGCTGGAACTGGCCTGACGGCCGCACTGACAGGACACTGATTCATGGCCATTCAAGCTGATTACGGAACGGGTCGTCGCAAGACCGCCTCGGCGAAGGTTTTCCTCAAGCCCGGCTCGGGCAAGATCACGGTCAATGGCCGTGCCCTCGATGAGTTCTTTGGTCGCGAGACGGGTCGGATGATGGTTCGCCAGCCGCTCGAACTCACCGGCACTGGTGACCGCTTCGACATCGCCGTCAGCGTGGAGGGCGGTGGGGTCACCGGGCAGGCGGGTGCCATCCGTCACGGCATCACCCGGGCACTGATCAGCTATGACGAGACCCTGCGCCCGCAGCTGCGTGCTGCGGGTTTCGTTACCCGAGACGCACGCGAGGTCGAGCGCAAGAAAGTGGGTCGGCGCAAGGCTCGTCGCGGTACCCAGTACAGCAAGCGCTGATCCGACACCCTTATTGGGGGATCGTCTAGCGGTAGGACTACGGACTCTGACTCCGTCAACCTAGGTTCGAATCCTAGTCCCCCAGCCAATCAAGCCGAAGGCCGGTCGCAAGACCGGCCTTTCTTTTTGGTGGCGCCGGTCAGGCCGCCTGCATCAGCCGTTCAATGGCATCGGGCTCCTTGGGCACACCATCTGTGAGGACCTCGTTGCCATCCGGTGTCACCACGACGTCATCCTCGATGCGGATGCCGATACCCTGCCACTCCCGGCTGACGCCTCGGGTGCCGGGCGGGATGTAGAGGCCCGGCTCGACGGTCAGTGCCATGCCCGGCTCGAGCAGGCGCCAATCGTCCCCGATCTTGTAATCCCCGACGTCGTGGACGTCCATGCCCAACCAGTGTCCGGTCCGGTGCATAAAGAACGGTCGATAGGCCTCTTCCCTGATCAGCGTGGACACCTTGCCCTTGAGCAGGCCCAGTCGCACCAGGCCCTGGGTGACCGCGCGGACAGCCGCCTCATGGGGTTCGTTCCAGTGGTTGCCGGGCCGGGTCTTGTCGATGGCAGCCTGCTGAGCCTCCAGCACCACCTCGTACAGCGCACGTTGCGGGGCCGTGAAGCGTCCATTGACCGGAAAGGTGCGGGTGATGTCGGAGGCGTAGTAGTCGTGTTCACAGCCCGCGTCGATCAGCAGCAGGTCACCGTCCTGCATCTGACGGTTGTTGGCCTGGTAGTGAAGGATGCAGGCGTTCGGGCCGCTGCCCACGATGGGGTAGTAGGAGATGTCGGCATGATGACGATGGAACTCGTGCAGCAGTTCCGCCATCACCTCGTACTCCATGCGACCCGGGGCTGCCAGCCGCATGGCCCGGCAGTGGGCCTGGGCAGCGATCCGTCCCGCCTTGCGCATGGCATCGACTTCCGGGCGACTCTTGAACAGGCGCTGCTCATGCAGCAGGTGGTCCAGGGCGACGAATTCCTGCGGGGCATGCAGTCCCCGCTTGGCCTGGGCCCGCAGGCCGTTGACCCAGCCGAATACCCGCTGGTCGAAGTCTGGCTGGACGCCCATGGTGTAGAACACCCGGGGACAGCGCTCCAGCAGGCCCGGGAGGATGTCGTCGATGTCGCCGATTGGAAAGGCATCATCGGCGCCGAAGTGGCCCACTGCGCCTTCCGGACCGGCCCGGGCACCGTCCCAGGCTTCGCGAACAGGATCACGGTCGCGGACGAACAGGATGTATTCGCCCTGCGGCCTGCCAGGAATCAGCACTGCCACCGCTTCGGGTTCACCGAAGCCGGTCAGGTAGTGAAAATCGCTGTCCTGCCGGTAGCGGTACTCCACGTCGCTGTTGCGATGCTTGACGCTTGCCGCAGGGAGGATGGCGATCGCGTCCCTTCCCATCATCCGCATCAGCTGCTTGCGCCGACGCGGAAACTCGCTCTTCCTCATGGGTCCGGGTGCGCTCCTCGTCAGTGTCGGGTCCACGACTGGCCTGCCGTGCGGTCACGCCATGGCGCCAGTTCCTCGAAGGCCAACTGTACCGAGGCTCGCACGAACTCGGTCAGTTCCAGGTAGCTGGCCTCGCCTTCCTCATCGCCTTCGTGCGCCTGCAGGCTGGCGCGGGAGATTTCGCTGAAGTCGCCGAGGATTTCCCCGAGGTCACCGGGCAGGTCCATGTCCGCCCCGGCACGGCCGAGCCCGTACAGGAAGCCGCCGCACCAGGCGGCCAGGGCCTCGACACGGTCGGCCAGGGGTTGTTCATCGTCGGGCAACAGCGGCTGGAAGCCCATCTCTCCGCCAGCCAGTCCGTCGAGGCTGCCCTCCCGCAGGCTGGTGACCGTCGCGACCAGGGCCGAGGCTGTCTCCTCGGTGGACTCTTCAGGCAACAGGTCTACCGCGAGTTCGGATGTGGAAAAATCCAGGTCGGCGCAGAGGGTGCCGCAGACGCAACCGTGGGCCTCTGAGGCCGAGACGGCAGACCCCGCTGCCATCAGGCTGGCCTCGAGGTCGGCATGACTGACAGGCTGCATGGCGCATTATGCTCACCCAGCCGCCTGCGGCACAATCGAATCGGCTCGTTGCCCCCCGTACGCGCAAGTCCCATAATGCCTCCATGGCTGAACCCGGCAACAAGTCCGCGTTCGATGCGGAACTCAAGAAGCTGGAAAAGCGGCTGGACGAACTCGTCGGCGCCGTGTCCCAGTTGAAGGAGGAGAACCGCGCCCTGCGGCATCGGCAGGACGCGCTGGCTGCCGAGCGTGCAGTCCTGCTTGCCAAGAACGAACAGGTTCGGGCACGGGTAGAGGCGATGATCGGCCGGTTGAAGGCCATGGAGAGCGGGGCGTGAGCAACGATTCCAACCGGGTATCGGTGAAGATCCTTGAGAAGGAATATCACGTTGCCTGCCCGCCGGAGCAGCAGTCGGCCCTGGTCGATTCCGCCAGCCTCCTCAACAAGCGCATGAAGGAGATCCGCGACAGCGGCAAGGTGGTGGGCCTCGATCGCATCGCGGTCATGGCAGCCCTCAATATCGCCAACGAGTTGCTGGCCGCCAAGGGGCGGGGTGAGCTGGAAGCCGGGATGACCGACCGTATCCGCGGCCTGCGCGAGCGGGTGGAAGCCGCCCTGGCTGCGGGTCGGCAACTGGAGCTCTAGCGAGTGTTTCGCCCTGCGCCCAATCCCCGGCGGGCGCGGGCAGTGTTTGGCGCCGCCTGCGGTGTTCGATGCGGGTCTGGGAACCTCTCGACCCTAATGTGAAAAACCCAGGGGCTTGGCTCAACGGTCGCAGTGTGCAGATCCGCCTTCGAGCGGGGAGCCTTAGCGGCCGTGGCCTGTCCCACCTGTTGCTCCGTGTCGAGAGCAGCGGCCGGCAACGGCACAGGCGGGTGGCGCCTCCTTCATGCTGAGTGACGCGCGCGGCGAGTTGCGGCTCGACTTGCGGACCCGGCGTCGCACCGTGGCGCCGGTTGCCGCCGGCGCAGCGGCACGCTCCGCTGCAGGCCTGCTGGCTGCCGCGGGCTTGCCGAGGCCGGGCTCCAGGATCGCGGTCTACCAACCCATCGATGGCGAGCTCGATCCCGGGCCGATTGCCGAGCGAGCAAGACGGCTGGGATGCGAGGTGTTCCTGCCCAGCATTACCCGACGGCACGGCCGGCGCATGCATTTCCGCGCCGAGCGTGGCACGCCTTGCCTCAATGGTCGCTGGCTCGACCTGGTGATCGTTCCCTGTGTAGCCTTTGACGGGGCCGGTCACCGCCTGGGTTTCGGCGCAGGGTATTACGACCGGCATTTTTCGTTTCTCGCCCTGCGCTCGGCCTGGCGAAGGCCCCTGCTGGTCGGCCTCGCTTTCGAATTCCAGAAGGTGGATCGCCTGCAACCGGCACCGTGGGATGTGCCACTGTGGGCCGTGGTGACCGAGAAGCACTTTTATCAGGTCGGCACTGGTTGAACGCCGGCCCGATCGAGGAGGGATGAAGATGAATCGATGGCTGTTCAAGTCCGAGCCCGATGCTTTCAGTATCGACGACCTGGCTGCGGCCCCCGGCAAGCGCACCCACTGGGATGGAGTGCGCAACTACCAGGTGCGGAACATGATCCGTGACGAGATGCAGGCCGGCGATCTGGGTTTCTTCTATCACTCGAGTTGTCCCGAACCGGGCATCGCGGGCATCGTCAAGGTGATGGGCAAGCCGAAGCCGGATGAATCGGCATTCGATCCAGCCAGCAAGTATCACGATCCGGCCAGCAAGCCCGAGGCGCCGCGCTGGTACATGATCGACGTGCAATTGGTGCGGAAATTCCCGCGCCTCGTCTCACTCGAAGAGTTGCGCGCCCATGAAGCGCGCAAGCTCTCCGGCATGCTCATCCTGCGTCGTGGAAACCGTCTGTCGATCACACCGGTCGAGGAGAGGCACTGGCGCATCATCGAGTCGCTGGCCGCCTCGCCGTGAACGTGCATGGTTGATGCAGTGTCATCGTTGCGGAGCATGCGCTTGCATTATTGTCAACCATGTATATACTCCCTCCCCGGATTAACCCGACATGGAGATCCAACATGGCGACCAAGAAGAAAGCTGCGAAGAAGGCTGTGAAGAAGGCGACCAAGAAGGTTGCTAAGAAGGCTGCGAAGAAGAAGTAAGCCTTTGGCAGCAGGCAGGGCGAGTGAAGGAGCAATCCGGAACTCGCCCCGCCGAAACACTTCAGACTGTGCCCGCGAAAGCGGGCACAGTCGTCTCCGGAGGTTGGAATGAGCCAGGACGATCGCAAGCGCACTGCAGCGTTGGCAGCCATCGAGTTGCTGGAAAGCGGCATGAACCTGGGCGTCGGGACCGGCTCCACGGTCAACCACTTCATTGATGCACTGGCCGGCTGGCGCGGACGGCTGGGCAGCGTGGTGAGCTCGTCGGTCGACACCACGCAACGGCTGGCCCAGCTGGGCATCGAGGTCAGCGAACTCAACGATGCCGGCACGCTCGACCTCTACGTGGACGGGGCGGACGAGGCCAATGCCCACCTGCAACTGATCAAGGGGGGCGGTGGCGCCCTGACCCGGGAAAAAATCATTGCCGAGGCCAGCCGGCGGTTCGTCTGCATCATCGACGACAGCAAGCTGGTCAAGGTCCTGGGCCGCTTCCCGCTGCCTGTGGAGGTGCTGCCCATGGCCCGCTCGCTGGTCGCCCGCAAGCTGGTGGCCGCCAAGGGGCGGCCCGCCTGGCGGGAAGGCTTCGTCACCGATAACGGCAACCAGATCCTCGACGTCCATCATCTGGACATCGTCGACCCCGTTGCGCTGGAGCGCGACCTCAACCAGATTCCCGGCGTGGTGAGCGTGGGATTGTTTGCCCGCCGACCCGCCGACCTGCTGCTGGTGGCCGACGGATCGGGCGTCCGTCAACTCAAGCGCTGAGGCATCCCATGGACACGGGCACCATGCGCCGATGCGACCTGGCCATCGTTGGTGGTGGCATGGTCGGACTGTCGCTCGCTGCAGCCCTGCAGGGCCTGCCGCTGGATGTCGTGGTGATCGAGCCTGTCCTGCCCGAGTCACCCGACCAACCCAGCTTCGACGAGCGCACGACGGCCCTGTCCAATGGCAGCCGCCGCATCCTGGAGGGCATCGGTGTGTGGCCTGCAGTAGATCGCGACGCTACGCCGATCCTCGGTATCCACGTGTCGGATCGCGGGCGCTTCGGCACGGCGCGCCTGACTGCCGCCGAGCAGGGGGTGCCTGCGTTGGGGCATACCCTGACCAACCGGTTGCTGGGTGCGGCCCTGCGCGATGCGTGTGCCCGCGGTGGCCGGACCACCCTGCTGTGTCCGGCCTCGGTGGAATCGGTTGATCCCACTGACCAGACGATTGCCCTGCAGGTACGCGGCGCCTGGCAAGGCAGGCTCGAGGCGCGCCTGGTCGTTGCAGCGGATGGCGCGCAATCACTGGTGCGTCGTGAACTCGGCATCGGCGCTGAGGTGAGCGACTACCGGCAGGTGGCCGTGATTGCCAGCCTCAAGCCTGGCCGTGCCCACTCGCACGTGGCTTACGAACGCTTCACGCCGGACGGGCCCATCGCCGTCCTGCCGCTGGCCGGTGGTCGGTGTACAGCGGTCTGGACCCTCGAACCGGCGGCTGCACAGCGTGCGATGGCCATGGATGACGGGGACTTCATGGCCGCCCTGCAAGACGCCTTCGGTTTCCGGCTAGGTCGGCTGTCGGAGCCCGGACGCCGCTTTGCCTATCCCCTGTCACTGACCCGTGCGGAACGGCAGGCCGGGCCTCGGGCCGTGATGATCGGCAATGCTGCGCAGGGCCTGCACCCGGTGGCTGGTCAGGGATTCAACCTCGGCCTGCGCGACGTGGCGGTGCTCGCCGAGGTGCTGGCCGACGAGCTGGCCACTGCCGGTTCGACCTTCGATCCGGGCCATGCCGCGTTGCTGGAGCGTTTCGAACGCTGGCGGGAGGAAGACCGTAGGCACGTGATCGGCTTCACCGATGGCCTGGTTCGCCTGTTTTCCAGCAAGTTGCCGGTCATCGGCCTGGCGCGCGATGTCGGCATGGTGTTGTTCGACCTGATGACGCCGGCCAAGCACGCCTTCGCGCGGGTCACCATGGGGCTGACCGGACGCGGTGCGCGCCTGGCCCGGGGCCTGCCGCTGTGAGTCAGCTCGATTACGACGTCCTGGTGGCGGGCGGTGGTCTCGTGGGTGCGGCCTGTGCCGCGCTGCTCGCCACCCATCCGGCCACTGCAGGACTGCGCGTGGCCCTGCTCGAGCCGACGCCAGCACTGCCTCCCCAGCCCGGCGAGGCCCTCGGTCTACGGGTCTCGGCGCTGTCGCGAGCCTCTGAGCGTCTGCTGGCGCGGATCGGTATCTGGCCGCGTGCACTGGAGCGCGGTGGCAGCCCGTATCGGGTCATGCAGGCCTGGGACGGGGGTGGCGAGCCGGCGGGGCCGGGCTGTATCACCTTCGATGCCGCCGAGCTGGCCGAGCCCGATCTCGGTCATATCGTCGAAAATCGCTGGATACAGGTGTTGCTGCAGGAACGGGCCGCCACCGCCGGCGTGGAGTGCGTGACCGATGCAGTGAGCGGCTTTGATCCGGGGCCGACTTCGGCCCGAGTGACCACGGTCGGGGGCCGCGAACTCAGGGTATCGCTGGTCGTGGCGGCCGATGGTTACGA
>JAURMS010000243.1 GCA_030830595.1 Gammaproteobacteria bacterium
GAGCCCTCACGCAGCAGGCCCAGCTCGGCAGCATCAGGCGCCCGGACCTTGAAAACCAGGTCTGCGCCTGCGTAGAGGCTGGCTGCATCCGGTGCGATGCTCGCGCCCGCGGCACGGTAGGCTTCGTCAACGAAGTTCGAGGCCTCGCCAGCCCCGGACTCGACGCATACGGCAAAGCCGAGCTTGATGAGCTTTTCGACCACCTCCGGGACGGTCGCGACGCGCTTCTCGCCGGCGAAGGTCTCGCGCGGCACCCCGATTGTCATGGCCATGCTGGATTCTCTCCCGGGAACACCTGACGGGGCAGGATCTGCCCCTCAAAACGCGTTGAAACATAACACAAGAAGGCCGTATTGTTAGCGCTGCAATGAGTTTGCTGAATGGCCCCACCGGTGAGTTTGAAGAGCGCGGCCTGACCCAGCAGGTCCTGCGGATCGACGCGTCCGGGATGCCGGTGGAATGGATCGATTACCGCGAGGCGGTCCGCCTGCATTGCCTGGGCCAGGTCTGTTACGCCTTCGGCAGTCCGCTCTACACCCTGCACGGGGGCACCAATGCCAGAAGCGGCCTGCAGACGGTGATCGAGGTCTCCTCAATGCTGGCCACCCTCGGCCAGTCCTCCAATCCTGGCACGCGCCGGCATGACTACGTGCCGCCGCTCAACAACGAGACCCTGTTCAAGCGCGATGCATGGCTGTGCATGTATTGCGGCGATCGGTTTGCGGCGCATGCGCTGTCGCGTGACCACATCCGGCCCCTTTCGCAGGGCGGTCGCGACAACTGGAACAACGTGGTGACGGCCTGTCGGCGCTGCAACAACCAGAAAGCCTCGCGCACGCCTGAGCAGGCCGGCATGCAGCTGCTGGCCGTGCCCTTCACGCCCACCTATGCCGAGTACATCTTCCTGAAGGGCCGGCGCGTGCTGGCCGACCAGATGGAATACCTGCAGGCCCACTTCCCCCGCTCCAGCCCGCTGCGCGATCGCATCCAGCGCTGGATGCAGTGAGCCGGCCGGGCGATGCTGCACCTCGTCGACGCCAGTTACTTCGTCTTTCGCGCCTACTACTCCGTCACGCCCGAGATGACGGACGCCGACGGCCAGCCGGTCAACGCCCTGTATGGTTTTGCGCGCTTCATGGGCGACCTGCTCGAGCGGGCCAGTCCGGCGCAGGTCGCCGTCGCTTTCGATGAAAGCCTCGCGAGCTCCTTCCGTAACGACATCTACCCCGCCTACAAGGCCAACCGGGAGCCAGCCCCCGAGGAGCTGAAACGGCAGTTCGCCTGGTGCCGCGAGTTCTGCCGCCTGATGGGCGTGGCCGAGTATGCAGATGGCTATTACGAGGCCGACGACATCATCGGCGCCATCGCCACGCGCATGCGCTTGGCTGGTCATCGCAGCGTGCTGGTGACGCGGGACAAGGACCTGGCACAGCTGGTGCGCCACGGCGATGAGTTCTGGGACTTCGCCGGCGACCGTCGCTACGGTTATGCGGATATTGCCGGACAGTTCGGTGTCCTTCCCGAGCGGATGCCCGACTATCTGGCGCTGACGGGTGACAGCGTCGACAACATCCCCGGCGTGCCCGGCATCGGCCCAAAGACCGCCTCGGCCCTGCTCGACGCCTACGAATCACTCGATCATCTCTACGACAACCTGCATGCCCTGCCCGCACTACCCATCCGCGGCGCGGCTCGGCTGCCCGGACGGCTGGCCGAGCATCGTGAGGCGGCCTATCTGGCGCGTCGCCTGACGCGGATCGCCTGCGACATGCCCCTCGAATTCCGTGAGTCGGACCTGCAGCGGCGCCGGCCGGACGTGGCCGGGCTCGCTGCACTGTACGAACGTTCGCGCTTCGGGCCGATGCTGGCCCGTCAGGCAGAGCGTCTGGCCCAGCGTTTCGGGGCATGAATCCGCCGCCCGCCCTGGCGGGTGCGCTCTCCGCGGCACTCGGTTACCCCGTGGCGTCGGCGCCCGGGCCTGCCGTCCATGGGGGAAGTATCAATCGTTGCTGGTGTTGGCCCACCGCGCAGGGTCCGGTGTTCGTCAAGCTGGCGGCCGCGGACACTCCCGCGGATTTCAACGCGGAACGACACGGTCTCGAGCTGTTGGCCCGAAGCGGTGCCGTGCGGGTGCCGCGCCCGCTGGCCGTGGCCGCCTGCGCGACTGGCTCGTTCCTGGTCCTCGAATGGATGGACTTACGCGATCCTGCTCCTGTTGATGAGGCCCGCTTCGGCGAGGCCGTGGCAGACCTGCACCGCTGTCGGGAGTCGAGTTACGGGCTGGAGCAGGACAACCTGATCGGCGCCACGGTGCAGCCCAATGGTTGGCTGGACGACTGGGTAGACTTCTTCAGGGAGCGTCGGTTGCAGCATCAGTTGGGCCTGGCGGCGGGCCTGGGTCATGGCGGGCGCCTGCAGGCCCGCGGCGAGCGTCTCGTCGAAGTCATGCACGTCTTCTTTTCCAGTTATCGCCCGACGCCCTCGCTCCTGCATGGCGATCTCTGGTCGGGAAACCGGGCGGTGGACGCCGCGGGTGTCCCGGTGCTGTTCGATCCCGCCTGCTACTTTGGTGATCGCGAAGCCGACCTGGCGATGACTCATCTTTTTGGCGGCTTCGGGCCGCGCTTCTACGCCGCCTACGTGGCTGCCTGGCCGCTGGATGCGGCAGCAGGCACGCGACGCGATCTCTACAACCTGTATCACGTGCTCAATCACCTGAACCTCTTCGGTGGCAAATACCGGGCCCAGGCGGAAGCCATGATCGACCGGCTCCTGGCGGCCGCCGGTCACTGATGGTTCAGGAGGTCGCGCGGCGCGCCACTCCCAGTGAGAGAAACCCGGCGAAGCGAGGTGCGCCAGGCAGGTAGCACTGGCGCAGGGTGTCGATCGCGAGGCCGGCGTCGGCCAGTTCGGCCGGGGTATCACGATCCAGGTGGCAGCCGTCACCGATGACGCGCCAGGCCGGGGTCAGTCGCCGCTGCCAGCGGGCCACGGCGGCATCCGGGCTCAGTCCGTGCTCCAGGAACAGGACTTGTCCCCCGGGTTTCAAGACCCGGCGCAATTCACCGAGGGCACGCCCCAGGTCGGGGATGCTGCACATCGTGAAGGTGCTCACCACGGTGTCGAAACTTGCGTCCTCGAAGGGCAGCGCCTCGGCTGAAAGAGCCTGGTGTGCCACCGTCATGCCGGCAGCGGCTGCCCGGTGCCGGGCCCGGCCGGTGAGGGCGGGGTTGGTGTCCACGGCGGCGATCGAGCGGCAGCTGGCCGGATAGTGGCTGCAGTTCAGTCCGGTGCCGATGCCGATTTCGAGCACCGAGCCGGCGGCTGGGGCCAGCGCTTCCCGCCGCAGTGGCTCGAGGCGCGGCTGGCGCATGGCGGCTTCCAGGATCCACGGGAAGACCCACCGGCTGTACCAGCCTCCGCTCAGGACCTGTTTCCCCATGGCAGCATCCGCCACAACAGGCCCACGAGCCGGGCGGGAGTGTTCTTGATCGACACCAGGGTTACCTCCGTACCGATGCTAGCCGCTCGAGGGACGGCGTCAAGCCTTGCCAAGCTTCTCTCCAACCGCGATGCTGCGGCAATGACTGCCATCAAGTTCCGGAACACCGAGCAGCGCCTGTCCAGCGCCATCGCCGAGGCCCGCGCCAGCCTGCAGGGCGAGACCGTCACGCTGCGGCAATTGCTTGCGGCCGTGGGCGAGCAGGGCATCCTGGTGGCCTGCGCCCTGATGGCTTCGCCTTTCCTGTTACCGGTCACGGTGCCGCTCATGAGCTGGATCTTCGGCATCCCGATGCTGCTGATCGGCACGGCCGTGGTGCTGAACCGGCTGCCCTGGATGCCGGCGCGGGTGGTGGATCGCGAGTTACCCGGCGACACCATCCGGCTGGTGATGGACAAGGTGGTGGGTTGGGCCGAGCGGGTCGAGCACCTCATCAAGCCGCGCTGGCTGTCCCTGTCATCGACTTCGGTGATCAACGTCCTCAATGGGCTGCTGATCCTGCATAACGTCGTGCTGCTGATGGCGCCGCTGCCGCTGGTGCCCTTTGCCAACACGCTGCCGGCCATGGCCATCGTGCTGCTGGCGATCGGCATGGCCGAGCGCGATGGCCTGGTCATCGTGCTGGGCTACCTGATGACGCTGGTCTCCACGCTCTACATCGGCGTATTGATGGCGCTGGTGATCCTGCTCGGGCTGAACTTCGACACGGCACTCGAGACCCTGCGCGGCTGGTGGGGCTAGTCCGCCTGTTCCTCGACGAGCAGCGCCGTGCCCTCCGGGGACACCACCATCAAGGCCCGCTCCGGGTCGAGCAGCCGCGGCAGGCGCCGGTCGATACCGATGCCGCGTGCCTCCAGCGTATCCCTGACCTTGTCGAGACCCGTCGCGCTGAAGCGCAGCAGCGGGCCGTCCAGCTGGCGGGTCTGCCAGAGGGCGAGGTTCAGGGTATCGCTGGTCAGGCCCCGTTGCGGGCAGGGTGAGTCGGTTTCTTCCACCGCCACGAACCCGAGCCCCTCCCAGAAGGCCTGGGCAACGTCGAGATCGCGGACCGGCAGCACGTACTCTTCGAACCAGCCGAGCGCGGACACCTCGACGGCACCGCGATCCGGCGGTGAGAAGGTCCGGGCCTCCAGCCAGGCGATCATCTGGCCGTCCGGGTCCTCGAAACCCGCCTCGTTGAAGCGGTCGTCACCGACCTTGCGGAAGGCCAGTTCCACGCCGCGCGCCTCCAGTTCGTCGAGCCGGGTCAGCAGCTCCGGTTGCACGAAGGTCAGCGACGGGGAGGCGAACTCGAAGGCATGCAGGCCCAGGGCAAGCCGACCGTCGCTCACCGCGGCATAGGGATGTGACCAGGTCTCGCCGACACTCGCCTCGGTGAAACCCAGGCGCCGATAGAAATC
>JAURMS010000244.1 GCA_030830595.1 Gammaproteobacteria bacterium
CACGCCCAGCTTGATTCGTGTGTTCGCTGCTATCATCTTCATTCTCCGTTGCGGGTACTTCCGATGGTCGGACCATGTTGTCTATGAATTTCTGCACCGTAAGTAGAGTAAAGGGGGCCGAAGCCCCCTCTCCTGGTTAGATCGTTTCGCTGAGGTGAACCTTCACCAGATGCTCATCCTCGACACGAATCGCGCCGAAGGTGGAAGCACAGTAGATACGCCATGCGAACGAGATGCTCGGGTCTTGCTCAATCCGCGCCCAGATATCCTTGTTCATCTGGAATCCAATCGCTTTCTTGGTCATCGCGAAGCAGTCAACCTCACCCGCACTCGGAGCTTGCAGGCGGGTAGAAACCACCCAGCTGTAGCCCATCCAGCTCTCGATGTAGCCCTTGGCTGTCAGAGGACGAACAGCGTTGTAGTCGCCGCTGGTAGCCTCAGTCAGTTGCAGGAGCTTGCGAGCCTGTGCCGGGGAGATGACCATCACCTTCGGCTCGTCAGGGTCGATATCGTTCGCCATGAACTTCTCGGTCACGGCGGTGACGATGTCGTAGGTGATGGCGGTGGAGCCGTCACCAATAACCTGACCCGCAGGGAAGGTTACGGTAGAACCAGTACCGTCGCGGGAGTCACCAACCGCAGCTTCGATGATCGCGTCATCGTGGGCGCGGCGCATACCCTTGCCGTGTGCCATAGCGTAGTTGGAGTTGGGATCGACGATCATCTGCACGATGTCCTCGACCTCGGAGGTGTCACCCACGTTCCAGGTCAGGGGAACCGACTGCCTGCGGGACCATACGGTCTCGTTGTCAGGGGTCGCCTGCTTCCGGGTGGTCTTCTGGACGGCTTCCGCCTTGCCCAGACGCTCCCAGTTGTGGGCTTCGGACTGGACGGATTTCTCCATCACCCAGGGACGGAGTCGGGTTACGCCCTGCTGGGCGAGGTGGCGAACGATGGATTCGTAGGTCTGGACATAAACTTTGTCAATTGTAACGGCCATGTGAGTATCTCCTCAAAACAGGCGTTTGATAAAAGGGTTAAGTTCTATCAGGTACTCCTTTCGGGCCTGTTGTGAGGAGTGTTTTCACGGGGCTGTCACCAGTACTCCCACTCGTCAAGTCCAGTCTACGCCGCACTTCCAGCGTTTGCAAGCCTGTGGTACTCGACCAGTTTCTTGTTCAGATCCGCGTACCGGGGGTCCACCGGACTCATGCTGGTCAGGTCACGCAGGGTGGCCTGGATCTTCTCCCTGGCCTCTGCCGGGTCGAGGGTGGGCCTGGGCTGCTGGCCGTCCTTGCTGATCGGGTTGACCTCGCCCTTGAACTGCTTGGCGATGCTGTGGAGCCAGTTCATCGTCTCCAGGGGCAGGTTCCCCCCGTCCAGCTGCTCACGCAGGAAGGCCGGGGCCTCGGACTTGTCCATCCACCCCCTGATCAGGGCCTCGCGGGCCTCCAGGGTGTCGCCCCAGTCCAGGCGCAGGGCCTTGCGGGCCTCGTCGCGGGCGTTGGCCGAGGCCTGGCTGTTCGCCAGCTGCTCCTGCGCCAGCTGCCGGGCGAACTTGTCGAACTGCCGGGTGGTCATGCCGGCGTCCTTGGCGTACTTGCGCAGGTTCTCGAACGTCGCCTGGTCCCACTCGAACCCCTCCAGCTCGGGCGGCTTGTACCCGTCCGGGGTATCCGGGGCGCCCAGCTTGGCCAGGATGGCCGCCAGGCCGTCCTCATCGTCGCTCAGGGGCAGTTTGGCCACACCCGGTACCTCGGCCAGCTTGTTGTAGAACGCCGCCCTGTCGTCGTCTGTGGCGTCCTCACCGGGTATCCGGATGCTGGTGCCCACCAGTTTGGCCGCGTGGGCCAGCTTGGCCACCGCGTCCTCGGGGCTGCTGGCCTTGCCCAGGAAGGGGGCATCACGCAGCTGCTCGGGCAGTGCCTGGATCCACTCGGCGGGTGCCTTGTTCTCAGTCTCCATTGATCAGTTCTCCTGTCTGTAACATCGAAATGAATTTGAATGCGTCCCTCTGCCCTACCGCGTAGGCCGTCTTCTCGGGGGTGTCCCCCAGCAGCCTGTAGGGATCCCACGCGATCCGCAGCTCCTCCACCAGCCGCTTGCCGGCGGTGGTCGCCAGGAGGGCCTCGAAGGCCCGCAGCTCCTCCACACGGTCGCTCATTGCATCACCCCGCCCGGGGCTATGCTCTGGCTGCCCTGCGCCAGCTGGTTGGCCTGCCCGAGATCCTTGGCCGCAGCCGCCTCAGCCGCCGCCGCGTCGGCGCTCGCCTGCCGGTTCTGCTGGTCCTTCTGCCGCTTGATGTCGGCGTCCACCTCCTTCTTGGGCCGGGTCAGCTCGGTGGGCAGGTTGAGCTGGATGGCCGCGTGGCGGGCGATGGCGTCGTAGTCGGGCACCAGCATGACCTGGGCGGCCTCTGGCCCCATCTGGGCAATGAGCTGCAGCTGGGTGATCCACCGCTCGATGGAGGCCGACTGGTCGAACCGCATGGACCGCGACAACGGCCCGATGTACTCGATGTCGTACTCCCCGGCGTCCACCCCCTCCGGCGGGTCGCCCAGCTCCCCGGCCCGGAACAGCAGGTTGAAGGTGCGCTGCAGGACAGGGTCCAGCAGGTCTTCCTTGAGCCGGCTCATGGTGCTGGACAGCAGTCGCTGCATCAGCTCGTACCGCACCTGGACCTCGGTGGCGGTCATGGCCGGGGACTCTTTCAGCTCCAGCTGGTCGATGTAGAAATACTTCTGCACCGCCGTCTGCAGGCGCACGATGGTCGCCTCCACTACGTCGAACCGGGCGGCGCTCTCGAACGGCTTGATCTGCGCCACGTCACGCACCACGTTGACCGCCCCGGGGGACAGGTCCAGGGTGTTGATCAGCGCGCGCTCCTGCGCCAGCAGAGCCGGGTCGATGACCTTCTCGCGGGCCTTGAGGTCCAGGGCCACCAGCTGGTTCAGCGTCAGGATGTCGGCCAGGGCGTAGTGCGCCGGGCTGTTACCCCAGACCGACTCGTCGGTCACCTCCCACCGGGGGACGTAGGCCGGCATCTCGTAGTAGCCGCCCGTGGCGTAGACGTGCCCGTCGGCGTGGCCGATGTAGGACCAGCCGTAGGGTCGCTTGTTCGGCGGCATGATGGCGGTGTTGGTGTCGTCGTCATCGATCTCCGGGCGGGTGTACACGCAGAAGATGACCGTCGTCTCCTGGTCGCTGGCGGCCTCGTGGAGGGTCTTCACCTTCTCGGGTACGTTGTCGATCCCGAACTTGTCCACGATCTTCGAGGGGCGCCACTGCAGCCGGCGGTAGAAGTTGTAGCACTGGCCATGCTCGTCAGGCTCGAAGTACGCCTCCTTCAGCGGGATGCTGGTGAACTGCACGCCCTCCCACGTCTCGGTCAGGTCTTCCTTGGGTTCCTCGGTGATGAACGCCGTCCCGAAGCTGGTCAGGTTGCGGTAGACGCTGTTGACCTCCAGGTTGAAGTTGGAGTCCTGCAGCTCATCGAACACCCGCTTGGTGGCGTTCTCGATCCACTTCTGCGCCTCGTGGTTCTTGCGCAGGAGCGGGTCGCGCCACTGCATCTCGAACCATACGATGGCCGGGTTGGTCAGGCTACCGTGCAGGGAGCTGGCCAGCTGGATGTGCGACTGCACCGCCGTGGCGTCGTAGATGTCCCGGTGGTTCCACTCGACGCTGGCCTCGCCGGCTGGCGTCTTGAAGAACTTGCCCTTGTAGGGGGCGACGAACTTCTCGATGACCTGCCACTGCTGCTCCACCGTCTTGCGCTGGCTCTCCAGGGTGTCGAATCTCTTGCGTATCTCGTCGGGCGTCATGGCGTTATCCTAATGCTCGTTTGGCCGTGTAGTTCTTACGGGCGGTGGAGGTCGTCAGCAGCGTCGGCTCCCAGCTCTGGGCAGCGTAGCGCATCATGTCGGTGGAGTCGCTCGCGAAGTCATGCACCGGGGTGTCCTTGAAGACCTGGTTCTTGTCGTCGTACTCCCGCCGGTAGCTGGCGAGCATGTCCAGAACGTGTAGTGTGTTCTCGTTCTCGTTGACGTGCAATACCCTGAGGAAGCTGCGCAGGTTGTCGATGGCACTCGCCCGGTCGGCCTTGGGCAGCACCTCGAAGTTGATCCCCAGGTCGTAGGCGGTATCCACCACCTGCCTGTTGTTGGTAAACTCGGTCTTCTTCAGGTCATGGGGTCCAAAGTGCCAGTGGAAGTTGTAGTCCCTCTGCCAGTTCTTGACGTGCCTGATGTAGTGTGGGAGTCCCTTGTTGCGGTCCTCGTAGGCGTCCATCAGGATCGGGTGCCCGGTGACCGGGTGGGACATGAACACCCCGATGGCGGTCTTGTCGGAGACGCCGATATCCCACGCCGTCATCGCGTACCGCGTCTCATCGTTGGCGTAGAAGCCGAGTCGGTTCTCACGGATGTCGTTCACCTCCTCGGTGAAGTAGGCGCCCTGTAACCCGCCCTCCCAGCTCACGAAGTACTCCTGCTGCAGCAGGGACTCCTCCATCCCCTCACGCCTCTCCTCCGCCAGGATCTCGGGGGTGATGATCGGGCTGCCGTCCTCCCGGAACGTCTGGGTGATGTCACGCATCTCGCAGAACCAGTTCGGGGCCGTCTCGTTGTTCTTGTACAGGCGGTGGAAGTGGTTGTGGCCCCTGGGGGTGGAGATGAAGATCGCCCACCCGCCGTTCTCAGCCAGCATCGGGCGGATGTAGCTCCACGCCAGCGGGTTGGCGATCGCATACTCGCTGAAGACCACGCCCCTTGGGTTGGCCCCGACGAGGCTGTCGAAGTTGTCTGAGCCTACCAGCTGGATGATGCTGCCGTTGAACAGCTCGACCAGCATCTCGTCGTCCCGGGTCTTGACCCGGATCTCCTTCGGCACCGCCTGGTCGATCACCTTCCTGCCGTTGCGGTCGATCCCGTTCCAGATCACCTTGCGGGCCTGGGTCGAGGTCGGCAGCAGGTGCCAGTAGACCCCGGGGGTCTCCACCGCCTTGGTCGCCAGGAAGTTGATTGCGAACGAGTCCTTGCCGGCGCGGCGGTGCCAGCTCAGGGCGGCACGCTTGATGCCGTCGTTCATCATGGCGTTCCATACCGGACGCTGGTGCATCATCGGTTCCCAGTTGTTCGGGATCTCGATCTCAGCCATCGCTGATGGGCACCTTCACCTTGGTGAACTCCCCGTCGATGGTGGTGGGGGAGCGGTGGTCGGCGATGTCCTTGGGGAGGTCCGGGTTGTTGGCGATCATGTTCATCACGAACTGCTTGACCGTGATCTTGATGCCACCGTCGGAGGCCTCCTCGTTGGCGTAGTCGCCGGCCTGGCGGTTGAGGATGTCCAGGGCCTTGAGCGCGATGGAGGGCTTGGGTATCTCCGCCCGCTTGGCTATCCGCCACAGCATGGCCCTCCTGGCCTCGAACGCTGGCCCGGCCCGCAGCTCGCTGACCTGCCCCATCAGCGACATCAGGCGCAGTCCCTTGGGGCTGTTCAGGGCCTTGTTGATCGTCGGGTAGGAGGTTCCCAGCTGCTCGATTATCTCGGGCTTGGGGTGGCCCCGGAAGAACATCTGGACGATGTTACGGTGGAGCGGGGGCATGCTGCGGGCGTAGATGCTCAGTTGGTGCTGCAGTCCCTCCAGCTCCCGGTGGTGGGGGTCCGCCTGGGAGGTCGGCTCGTAGATGGACGCACGGAGCTGCTGGCGCTCCAGGTCGTCGTCGATGAAATCCTCAAATATGGCGGGCGTAGCTGTCATTGCCCGATGTTACCCCCGTGGCCCCAACTCGGCAAGGGCGTGCGCTTCCAGCACCGTCCGGATGTAATCGGAGAGGGTGCGCTTGTCATCCTTCGCCAGCTGCTCCAGGTCGGCGCGTAACTCGGCGGGGATGCGAACAGTGATGCGTATATCGTTATCCATTTGTCTGACAAAATCTGTGGCGATGGCGGATTGTAGCAGTGGGGACATTGTCTGACAAAGGTTATTTGCGAGCTGCGGGGCGGTACAGGGGTTGTCTGACAAAGGTTATTTTGCGAGCTGTAGGGGAGGGTCCGGATGAGTGTAAGAGGCCGGGGGGTCGAATCCGGGGGGTACCCCCTCGCGATCCATCGTCCCCAGGAAAAGGCGACCCCCCAATGTAATGTCTTGCATGCATTGCATTACAACCTGGTAGCCTGGTAGATAGTGGAATGATTCTCATATAGGAATATTTATCATTGGATAAGCGGATAACATTCGACTGGCTGCCATGCTACCAGGCTACCAGGCTACCAGGCTACCAGGCTACCAGGCTAGCAATGCTACACGTCGCTAGATGCTACATGTAGTTGGCGGCATTGTTAGCCAGTCTGCCTGGCACTGCTAGTTGCGGGACCGGCAGCGGCCGATATACAACCATACGCACATACACAGGTTTCAAAGACTTTATAGACTATATATATAACTACAGTACTATACTGTATATATATACAGTACTAATTTTTTATATTCTTTTTATATTTTACTGTGTATATAGTGTATGAA
>JAURMS010000245.1 GCA_030830595.1 Gammaproteobacteria bacterium
CGATTACTTTCTCTACCACTCCGATAACTCCCTGCTGCCGGATTATGCAGCCCGCGCGCGCCCCGCAGCGCGTGGACATCGCGGCGCAGGACGCCTGACCCGCAAGCAGATGCTCACCGCCGTTGGCCTCGGCGGCTCGATCATCTGGCCGCTGCACGACTGGATCCGCGCCCAGGGCGGGCGGTTCATGCCCTATACCGAGGTGCGCCAGTTGCTCATGGACCCGAGCGGCAGGGTGATCGGCGCACAGCTGCTGGAGCTTCCGGACGGTCCGGTGCGAGAGGCCTTTATTGCCGAGCAAGAGGCGGCCCAGCGTATGTATGCGCTGGTGCCCCCCGTCATTCCCGGTGCCCAGTACGTCCTGCGCTTTGCGGTGAAGAAGTTGAAGCGCGCAGCGGCTATCGAGGCCAACAGCCGCGTCGTCCGCCACGTCCGGGCACGCTCGGGGGTTTGCCTCGCGGCGGGCGGCTTCATCTTCAACCGACGTATGGTGGCCCATCACGCACCCCGCTATCGCGCCGGCTATCCGCTGGGCACCTCCGGAGACGACGGCAGCGGCATTCACCTGGGGCTGTCGGCCGGTGGCACGACCGATCGCATGGACAACGTTACCGCATGGCGCTTCATCAACCCGCCAGCTGCCTGGGCCCGCGGCATCGTGGTGAATCGCGCCGGACAGCGGGTCTGCAACGAAATGGCCTATGGCGCGAAACTGGGACATGAATTGGGCGAGAAGCACGGCGGTGAAGGCTGGCTGATCCTGGACCAGAACCTGGTCGAGATGGCGCGCCAACAGGTTGCCCCGGGACTGACCCTGCCCTTCCAACGTGCCCTGGCCCGGCTCAACATGATGCTGGGTCGGCGCAAGGCCGGGACACTCGACGCCCTGGCGAAGAAGGTCGGCATTGACCCGGCCGGACTCGCACGCAGCGTGGACGCATACAACCGGGCCGCCGCCGGCGAGGTGGCCGATGCCTTCGGCAAGCCCAGCAGCGATTGCGCCCCGCTGCTGCGTCCCCCCTTCATGGCCATCGACGTCGGCCTGGCGGCGAAGCTGTTCCCCTGCCCGACCCTGACGCTGGGCGGCCTGGTGGTCAACGAAGACACCGGCCAGGTGCGACAGGCTGGCGGTGGCAATATTGCAGGCCTGTATGCAGCCGGACGAACCGCCGTGGGCGTCAGCTCCGGCCTGTACGTCTCGGGCCTTTCCATCGCAGACGGGGTATTCTCCGGGCGCCGGGCCGGACTGCACGCGGCGCGCGGCACGACATGGAGCAGCGAGTGACCATGAGCATCAACACAACCGGGCTGCGCGCGGGTTTTGCCTTCCTGCTTGCGGCCAGCGTGGCCTCCTCGATCGGCGGGCTGCCTTTCAATACGCTGCCCATCCTGCTGGGGGCCTTTGCCGATCGCCTGACGCTCAGTCCCGCAGAACTGGGGACGCTGGGCAGTGCCTGCACCGGCGGTTACCTGCTGAGCACCCTGCTCGGCCCGCTGTGGGTGGATCGGCTACCCTGGCGCGGCGCCACCTGGGCAGCGGTGACGCTGACGGCTGCGGCACTGGTGTGGAGCGGGCAGGTCGACACCGCGCCGCTGGCTCCCCTGGCACTGTTTGGATTTGCGGCAGGCCTGATGCACTCGCTGGGCATGCGCATGGTGGGCGAATCGCCACATAAGGAACGTGCCTTCGGCGTGCGGCTGCTCACCGAGCTGGTCATCGTGGCGGCCCTGCTGTTTTTCCTGCCCATCGTCATGGTCGGTGGCGGAATCTCCGGCGGCATGACCCTGCTTGCCTTCGCGGTCGTGGCGATGGGGCTCTCCGCCCTGTTCATCCCCAGCGGCCCTGCCACGGTCGATGCCTCGACAGCGGCCAGCACCGGCAAGGCGGGCGCCGCCGCCTGGGTGGCGCTCGGCATCTTCGTGCTGTTTGCCTGTGGGCAGGTGGCGCTGTGGGTATTCATCGAGCGCATCGGTCGCAGCATCGAGGTGTCGGCAGCAGAGCTCGGCCTGGTGTTCTCGATTCTCAAGGTGGTGGGCGGATTGAGCGCGCTGCTGGTCGCACTGCTAGGCGACCGACTGGGGCAGCGGCTGCCGCACCTGCTGTGCCTGGTGTTCATCGTGCTGGGCATCCTGCTGCTCGAGTTGCGCTCATCGTTCACCGTGTATGCACTCGGCGCCTGGATCTGGGAAGCGGCTTTCACGATCAGCTGCGTCTACCAGACCGCTGCGGTCGCCCGCCTCGATGCCAGCAACCGGCTGGTGGTGCTGGTGCCTGCCGCCTTCGCCCTCAGCGCCTTCATCGGCCCGGAACTGGCGGGCCGCCTGGCAGAGAGCGGTGGCTTCATGCCGTTGTTCCTGCTGGCAGCGGGCTGCGCCTCCATCCCGGCAATCGCCTATCCCTTCCTGGCGCGCCACATGCCCATGACCACGGACGCCAAGCCAGCTTGAGCGGGATCAGCGACCCCAGCCTGGCGCCTCGCGCCGTCGAGGAGCGCAATCCGCATTTCGGCACGGGTGCGCTGCGTCGCTGCATCCGGTTGCTCGCGGACGATGGACGGGTGCGCGCGGGGGTCGAGGATGCCTATCACTCGTTTCGCTTGACCCTGCACCACGACGGCCGCTGCATCACCCGCCTGGAGCCTGGGTTCGTGCGCTTTCCTCTCGACACCTGCGCCTCCGCGGGCGAGCCGCTGCAGCGGCTGGTAGGTACTCGGCTCGATACCTCCTGGCGTGACCTGGTCACCACGGAGAATCCACGCCTGCACTGCACTCACCTGTATGACCTGACGGCGCTGGCCATGGCCCACGCCCTGCGCGGGGGCGAGCGCAGCTATGCGGTGACGGTGCCCGACGAGGTGAACGAGCCCGTGTGGTCGACCGTTCAACGCGACGGCATCGAGGTGCTGGCCTGGCGCACCTCCCGCGGCACCCTCGTCGATCCCGCACCCCTGGCCGGGAAGCCACTGCTCAAGGGTTTCAACCTCTGGGCGCACAGCCTGCTGAAGGGTGACGAACTGGAGGCCGCCACGGTGCTGCACAAGGGCTATTTTGTCAGCCGGGCCCGTCCGTGGGACGTCGAGGCCGGCGCGGGCAAGCCGATTGCGCACCACGTGACGATGCGAGGCGCCTGCCACAGCTACAGCGAGCCGCGCATGTCGGTGGCGATCCGCAATAAGGGTCATACCCTCGATACCAGTGACCCCGCCACGCCGTTGCTCGAGGACCTGGGCTGACACCGAGTAGGGAGGCCGCAAGATGAACAGGCTATTCGACTACACCGGGCGCGTCGCCCTCGTCACGGGCGCGGGTC
>JAURMS010000246.1 GCA_030830595.1 Gammaproteobacteria bacterium
GGCTGTTGGACTCGGCCAGCATGAACACCGGCTTGATGGCGTCGAGCTCGCGCCTGAGCTGCTCCCAGAAGTCCAGCGGCACGTAACCTGCTACGTCGGCCCGGAATCCGTCCACGCCGACCTCGCCGACCCAGTACTTCATCGCCTCGGTCATGTAGCGGCGCAGGCCGGGCTGGGAGTAGTCGAACTCGATGATGTCCGACCAGTCCCACCAGGAGGTGGGGTGGAACGCGCCCTTCCAGTCACGCTCATACCATTCAGGGTGTGACTCCACCAGCGGATTGTCCCAGGCGCTGTGGTTGGCGACCCAGTCGAGGATCACCTTCATGCCCAGCCGGTGCGCTTCATCGATGAAGCGGCGCAGGTCGTCAAGCGAACCGAATTCCGGGTTGACGCCGTAGTAGTCGCGCACCGAGTAGGGACTGCCCAGGCTGCCCTTGCGGTTCTTCTCCCCGATCGGGTGGATCGGCATCAGCCACAGGATGTCCACCCCCAGTGCCTGCAGGCGTGGCAGTTGCCGGACGGCTGCCTGCAGCGTGCCCTCAGGGGTGAATTGACGCAGGTTGACCTGGTACATGACGGCATCGCGCGACCAGTCGGGTGGCGTGACCTCTACGGCCTGGCCAGGCGCGTAGGGATCAAGCGCCTTCAGTCGCACGGCAAAGCCGCCGCCGGCGCCCATGCGCAGGCGCCAGCGGTCGCCGCGGCGGGCCTCGCGCGTCTCGATCACCAGGTCCTCCGGCGCGTCCTGCCAGTCGGCCTCTGCCCCGTCCCGGTAGAGCGTTGCCTGATAGCGCCGGCCCGGTTCCAGGAAGTCGAGTGCGACCTCCACTTCCCGGGCCTGGTCGTCGTTGACCCCGCCCAGATACCAGTCATCGCCAGCTCGGTCACGCCGGGCCATCACCACGTGCTCGCCTATGGATGCGGACAGCACGCGCGTCTCCTGCCAGTCGACCGGCACATCCTTGATGAACTGGAAGGGCCGTGGGAAGCGCTCGTAATGTTCCGGCAGGTCGGCCGCCATCTGGATGGGGCTGTAGACCACGACATAGAGTGCCAGCTGGCGGGCGAGCGTCGACTGGATACGCGCTCCATGCCGGCCGGTCAGGCTCAGGACGCCAGGGGTGTAGTCCATCGGCCCGGACAGCATGCGGGTGAAGACCAGGGTGGGCACGTGCGAGGGTGGATTGGGCGGTACACCCCAGGCGTCGTACTCCTGGCCGCGGGCGCCTTCGCGGGACACCCAGTTGGGATACGTGCGACGCAGTCCCGTGTCCTTGATCGGCTCGTGGGGATTGATGGCGATCTGTCGCTTGGCTGCTTCCTTGACCACCGTCAGGTGATGACGGGCCAGCGCCTGTCCGTCATGCCATTCATGCAGCAGGCGTCCGTCAGGCGCCGCCACCTTGGCGCCGCCGGCGTCCGCGACGTAGCCGGTCTTGATGCTGTCGATGCCGAGCCGCGCCGCGAGGTCGAGGGCATCGCCGAGCTGCGCTTCGTAGTGGGCGACGTGTCCAGAGGTCTCGTGGTGGCCGATCAGGCGCACGCCCTTCTCGCGCGCATAGCGGGCCAGGCCCTCCAGATCGTAATCGGGGTAGGCTCGCGTGAAGCTGAAATCCTGCCCGTTGGCGAACCAGTCACCGTCCCAGCCCTCATTCCAGCCCTCGACCAACACCCCCCGGAAACCATGCTCGGCCGCGAAGTCGATGTAGCGGCGGACGTTGGCGGTGGTGGCGCCGTGGCGCTCGCCCGAGGCCCAGCTCTCGGTGTCGAGGTGCAGGCTCCACCACACGCCCACGTACTTGTAGGGTTCCACCCATGAGACGTCGCCCAGTGCATTGGGCTCGTTGAGGTTCAGGACCAGGTCGGACTCGTACAGGCCTCCAGCCGTGGAAGCGACTTGCAGCGTGCGCCAGGGCGTGGTGAACGGCGCGGCGCGGCTCACCTTGGGGCCTTCGGCGGCCGGTGCCAGCTCGGCGCGCAACCTGCGCCCCTCGACCCGCTGCAGCCACATGCCCGAGTAATCAACCAGGGCCGCCTCGTGCAGGGCTAGATGAGTGCCATCCTCAAAGCGGAAAGTGACTGGCGTGTGTACCCGCGAGAGTTCCTCGACCGGGGTGCGGGCATAAAGGTACTCGTAGCGGTTCCACTCACCCGCCGGGATCCACCAGGCGGTGGCGGGTCGCGCCAGATGAAACTCGGTCAGCTCCTCGGCGATGTTGACCTGCTGCAGCGCTTCCTGCTCTGGAAAGCGATAGCGGAAGCCGATCCCGTCGTCGAAGGCGCGGAAGGTGACTTCCAGCCGTCGGCCCAGGCCGCCCCTCTCACGCAGGCCCACGTTCAACTCGTTGTAGTGGTTGCGCGACCAACGCCGCTCGCCCCAGGGCTGCTCCCAGGTTTCATCGAAGCTCGACCGCTCGCTCGACTCCACCATGAAGTTGCGCTCGAGCTTCGGTCCGTCACTGAGCAGGAAGCCGAGCCGGGACTCGGCGATGATCGGCTGGCCCTGTCGGTCCACCCGGTAGCCCGGCCGTCCCTCACCATTGAGGGCGAAGGTGACCGTGAGCAAACCGTTCGGCGACTCGAGGACCAGGCCGCCGTGGTGGGGCTCCGCGGCCAGGGCCAGCGGCATCAGCAGGCATGTCAGCGCCAGCGAAGCCAGCAACCTCATGGCCTGCTCCCGGCTCGACATACCATGAAGCCAAAGGCGGGCAGGTCGATGGCCAGGCTGCCGGGGGCCCGGGCCTTTGCGGGGCAGGGACCGTGGAGGGGTTCGAAATCCAGCGAGTTTGCCTCGACCTCGACGTTGGCCAGCAGGCGCTCGCCGGAGGTGTTGTAGACCAGCACGTACTCCCGCCCGTCCCCTGGATCGAAGCGCGACACGGCGAACAGGCCAGGTCCGTCCTCGGTGTAGTTGCGGGTCACCTGCCTGCCGCGCCGCAGCGCGGCGTGCTCTCCCCTGAGGGTGGCCAGTCCTGCCACCAGTCGGTACAGCGGATGGCCGATATCGAAGTTGCTGTCGGCGGTAGTGGCCTCGGTCCCGAGAAGGGCCATCTGGTTGTACTCGGCAACCCGGCTGGGAAACAGCGTCTGGCGGGCCGACTGGTCGCCACCGCGGCCGACGAACCCCTGTTCATCGCCGGAGTAGATGGTAGGCACCCCGCGCAGGGTCAGCAGCAGGCCATGGGCCAGCATGACCCGCGCCAGGGCCTCGTCGCGCCCCGTTCCCGGGCGTTCGCGCTCGATGAAGTGGGCGAAGCGGCCGAAATCGTGGTTACTGATGAAGGTAGGCAGGCTCAGGGCGGCCGGCTCACCGCCCCGGTACAGCACGTCGTTGGCGAACAGCGTGGCCAGCACCGAGGTGGGGGCGGAGCCCGCCACGGTATCCCGTACCGCCGCTGCGAAGGCGAAGTCCAGCACCGAGGGGAAGGCCGCCTTGTGGGTGTAACGCGCGAGCAGGGAAGTTTCGCCAGCCTGCTCGGTGAATACCTCGCCGAAGATGTGGAAGTTGGGCACGCCCCTGGCGTGGGCGCGCTCGAGCATGGCCGGCACGAAGGCCACCCAGAACTCGTCGTTGACATGCTTGGCGGTGTCGACCCTGAAGCCGTCGATGGCGTAACGGTCGATCCAGTCGCCGAAGATGTCGATGAAGCCGGCTACGACCCGTGGGTTCTCGGTCATCAGGTCATCGAGGCCGACGAAGTCACCCATGGTCGAGCTCTCGCCGCTGAAGGTGGTGTTGCCCCGGTTGTGGTACCAGATCGGGTCGTTAAGCCACGCCGGGACCTTGACCTCCTGCTCCGGCTCCGGCACGAACGGGGTGTAGGCGAAATCCGGCCGGGTGAGCCGCGCAAAATTGTCCGCGGTTTGGCCCGTGGGTCCGTCGCCCAGGAAACCCTCGTTGATGCGCTCCCCGTCCGGGCCGCCCACGGTCGAATAGGGATAGTCCGCGCGCGAGCGGTAGCGGCAGGCGCTCTCCGGGCATTCGCGATATCCGATTACGTCCGCCGTGTGGTTGGTGATGATGTCCATGTACAGCTTCATGCCGCGTGCGCGCAGCGCCGTCACCAGTTCCTCGAATTCCTCTTCGCTGCCGAAGTGCGGGTCGACCCTGGTGAAGTCGGTGATCCAGTAGCCGTGGTAACCCGCCGACTCGTTCCCGCGATCGCCCTGCACCGGCTTGTTGCGATAGATCGGTCCCAGCCAGATGGCCGTGGCGCCCATGGCCTGGATGTAATCCAGCCGATCGATGAGGCCGCGCAGGTCACCGCCGTTGTAGAAGCCCTTGGACTCGGGATCGAAGCCGGTCAGCAGTCGGTCACCCTGGAGGCCACCCCGGTCGTTGCCCGGATCCCCATTCTCGAAGCGGTCAGGAAGGAGGAAATAGACCACCTCGTCCTGCGGCAAGCGCTGGCGGAAATCGCCCTGTGCGGCGAACGTGAAGAGTGGGAACAGGGCGAGGAAAAAAGCCAGTCGGGCACGAGACATCATGACCTCTCTTGTCCAGTACAGAGACGCGGTTTTTTGTTTTCCCGCAACAAGATAACCGCCTTACTCGAGGCTGCGCGCAAATTAAATAACGTGCATACGATTTCATGGTTTGCATACGTATGCAGTCGTTGCGAACCGCCTCGTCTGGGCTTAAAACCAACACTGAACACGTTTGCGTCGCCAACACACCACACTTTTTGGGGGACTGATAATCATGGCCAAGGTGAAGGCTCGTTTGCTTCCACGCCGCAAGGCATTGTCCATCGCCATTGCCGGTGCGCTCGCACTGCCCGCGGCAGCAGGTGCACAGGATGTCGTGCTGGAGGAAATCGTCGTCAGCAGCTTCCGCGAAAGCCTGATGGATTCGATGGACATCAAGAAGAACTCCGACTCCATCGTCGAGGCCGTCACTGCCGAGGAAATCGGCAAGCTGCCCGACATCAGCATCGCCGAATCCATCGCGCGCCTGCCGGGACTGACCGCCCAGCGTCTCAATGGACGTGGCCAGGTCATCAGCGTGCGCGGTTTGTCGCCGGACTTCACCACCGCGCTCCTCAATGGTCGTGAGCAGGTCACGACCGGTGACAACCGGGGCGTGGAATTCGACCAGTTTCCCTCCGAGTTGCTTTCGGGCGTGGTCGTTTACAAGACCCCCGACGCCGGCCTGATCGGCCAGGGCCTCGCCGGCACCGTCGATCTGCGCACCGTTCGCCCCTTGCAATATGGCAAGCAGGCCCTTGCCGGCAATATCCGCTACGAGATGACGGAGCTGGACGCGTTGAATGCGGGCTCCGCTGACGATGGCTGGCGCTACTCGCTGTCCTACGTCGACCAGTTCGCGGATGGCACCGTGGGCCTCGCCCTCGGCTTCGCGCACATGAGCAACCCCAGCCAGGAGGAGCGGTTCAACGCCTGGGGCTATCCGGGTGGCCCGGATGACAACCTCATCATCGGTGGTTCCAAGCCCTACGTGCGCTCCAGCGAGTTGAAGCGCGACGGCATCATCGGCGTGCTGGAGTTCCAGCCGACCGATAACTTCAATGCCGCCATCGACATGTACTACTCCGAGTTCGAGGAGGACCAGCAGCTGCGCGGCATCGAGCTGCCGTTGTGGTGGTCCTCTGCCCAGTTCCAGCCCGGTTATTCCTCGGCCGACGGACTGGTCACCGAGGGCACTTTCGCCAACGTCCGTGGCGTGATGCGCAACGACGTCACCTCGCGCAAGTCGGAGGTGTTTTCCTCTGGCGTCAACCTCGAATTTGCCATGGGCAGCGATTGGACCGGCGAGGTGGACTTTGGCCACTCAAAGGTGGATCGTAACGACCTGATCCTGGAGACCTACTCGGGCATCCCGCAGAGCTCCGAGACGGCCGATACCCTGAGCTTCGTATGGTCGGATCGCGGTCCGGTGTTCACCCCGACCTTTGACTATGGCGACGCCAGCCAGGTCTTCCTGACCAGCCCACAGGGCTGGGGCGGTGACGTGGTGCCGGGTGGCCAGCTGGGCTATTCCAACCAGCCGAGCATCGAGGACGAGTTGAACCAGATCCGCCTCAGCGCCAAGCGCGACGTCTCCTTCGGTCCCTTGACCGAAATGGAGATTGGCGTCAACTACGGCAAGCGCGAGAAGCAACTGGTCGCCGACGAGTTCTTCCTTGGCCTGGCGAGCGGCGCCACTGCGGCGTCGATCCCCAACGTCACCGGACTCACCGACCTCGGCTTCCTGGGCATCGACGGCATGGTCAGCTACAACCCACGTGAACTGATCAAGGACGGCGTGTATTCGCTGACCCGCAATCCCAACGGCGACGTGGCGATCAAGAGCTGGCAGGTCGAGGAGGAAGTGACCCTCGGCTACGTCAAGTTCACCATCGACACCGATCTCGGCAACGTGCCCATGACCGGCAACATCGGCGTGCAGTTCGTCGACACCGACCAGAGCTCCACGGCGATCTCGGCGAGCGGCGGCGGCTCGGGCGTGGCGCTGGTGCCGACCACGGGCGGCACGAGTTATACCGACGTGCTGCCGAGCCTGAACGTGACCTGGGACTTCGGCAATGAGAACTATCTGCGCTTTGCCGCCGCCCGGACCATGGCCAGGCCGCGCATGGACGAAATGCGTGCCTCGCGTACCTACGGCTATAACCCGACGCTGGCCAGTTCCACGGACATCAACGCCTCGCCATGGAGCGCCGGCGGTGGCAACCCGGAACTGGAGCCGTGGATCGCCAA
>JAURMS010000031.1 GCA_030830595.1 Gammaproteobacteria bacterium
ACGGCAGACGGCGCGGCCGATGCCCTGGTAGCGCTGGCCATGGAGCGCTACGGCCAGTTGGACACCCTGGTGAACAACGCCGGCGTGCCGCTGGGCATGTCCACCTCGCTGCGCACCTTCGATCACCTCGCCAGTGCGGATTTCGAACGGCAACTGGACCTGAACTTTCGCGCAGTAGTGGCGCTCACCCGCGCGGTGCTGCCCGGCATGCGGTCGCGCCAGTTCGGGCGCATCGTCACCATCTCCTCTGAGTCCTGGCGCATGGGCCAGGCCATGGGGCTTAGCGACTACGCTGCGGCCAAGGCCGCCACCATCGGCTTCATGCGCAACCTGTGCAAGGAAGTGGGACCGGAAGGCATCACGGTCAACGTGCTCTCCCTGGGGGCCATGAACAACTACGGCTACGACGACATCGCCCGCAAGGTCACCGCAGTGGGCCGCGCCGGCACGCCGGAGGACGTGGGCGCTGCGGTGGCCTACCTGGCCTCGAACGAGGCGAGCTGGATGACCGGGCAGGTGATTCCGCTCAACGGTGGGTCAGCGACCTGCTGAGTCGTTCGCGACTTCCAGCGTCGGCGGCGCGTAGCGGCCATCGAGTACCGAGACATCCGGCTCGTAGAGCCTCATGACCAGGGAGTACGGGCCCTCTCCCACTGGCAACCAGTTTTCGGCAGGATCCTGCGAAGGCTCGCGTGAAATGCGGATGACGAATGCGCCATCCCGGGTCGCTTTGAAACCGGGCACGTGATCACCGATGCTGTAGCGTCCGGCAGCATTGGGCATCAGCGCAAAGTCCTTGAGGCGATAGGCGCTCAGGGACCAGAAGGCGGCCGCCGGCGGCCGCTCACCCGGCGAGAAGCGCAACAGGTAGTCACGCTGGCCTGTCAGCGGCCGGCCGAGCGCGTCGGCCGTCAGGGCCGCATAGATCGTTTCCTCCGGCAGGTTGGCATAGCCACTGAACGCCACCGTCGCGCGCATCAGGTAGTCGTAGCCATAGCGCCCCAGGGCGGTGGGGAAGATCCAGCCGTTGCGAACGTCTGACAGCGGCCGCCGGGCCGTGTCGGCCAAAAGCGCCCTGCCCTCGGTCACCGCCCGCTCGAGGCCGCGTCGTACTGCGGGACTGGCTTCGGCCAGGTGAAACTCCCCCGCGGGTCCGAAACCCACCGCATCGAACTGCGCCAGCAGCGCTTCCTCACCCGGCCTGCGCGGGTTGCTCCGCAGCCAACGGTTGAGCACCTCGAAGAACTCCGTCGACAGGGTAGGCTGCCAGTCGTCACGGGCGCTCGGCGCCCATGTCCGAACGGTGATGGGCACACCGCGCTGCCACTCGGCCAGCCGAACCACCTCGAATCCGTCGAGCACCACGCGTGCCGCCTCCAGGTCATCCTGCCCGCTCACCAGCACTCGACCCAGCAGCCAGGCCTGGTGGGTGGGTACGCGCACGGGATACAGCCCCTCAGGCACCTCGCCGGCGAAGTCCGGGCCCAGGAGCACGAAGTCGATCGCCTGCGTACCGGTGGTTCGTCGCCCCACATGCTGGACCTCGGACAGGAAATCGGTGATCGCCAGCGTGTAGTAACGACCATCCGTGTCAGGCGCGCGAACGACCACCGGGCCCTCGCGCAGGTCGAACCACCCGCGCAGGTACAGCGTGTCGCTGTTGGGCGCGCGCAGCGTGCCCGCAGTTTCCGGCGTGACGAGGTTGCGGGGACGATAGAGCGCGTTGACGGGTGCCTCGGTGGCAGTGTCCCGATACATGTTCTGGGTCATGTCCACCATCGGGAAACCGTAGACGTAGGCCAGCGTGCCCACATGCAGCGCCTGGGCTTCCTCCAGGCGCTCGACCGCCGCGAGCCGCGGGTCTCCCTCTCCGGCACCGACCATGCGGCTGAAGGCCAATGCTGCAGCGAAAAGCATGCTCCCCAGCCACCTCAGCGCCACGCGACCCCCAATGGCAGGCTCTTCAGCCCGCCGGTGAAATTGCTCTCGATACCCCGAACCGGACCGACGATTTCCACGTCCGCCAGCTGCGGCAGGAGTGCCGTGAAGAGGGCGCGAATCTCCGTCAACGCCAGGAGCCGGCCCAGGCAGTGGTGCACGCCATGGCCAAAGCCAAGATGCGGATTGGGCTTGCGGTCCACGCGAAACGCGTACGGATCCTCAAAGGCCCGCGGATCCCGGTTCGCTGAAGGATAGAACAGCGTCACCGATTCGCCCCGCCGGATGGTCACGCCCCTGATCTCGACGTCGCGGGTGGCGGTCCGGCAGAAATGCCTCACAGGCGTGCTCCAGCGCACGACCTCGTCGGCCAGCAGGCGGCCCATCTCGACCGACGGCTCGAAGCGCGCGCGCTCTGCAGGGTTGTCCGCCAGGGCCTGCATGCCACCGGCCAGCGCGGCGCTGGTGGTCTCGTGGCCTGCCGTGGTGACGATCAGCAGATAGGAGAGCGTCTCCACCGGGCCAAGCGGGCGTCCATCAATCCGCGCATTGGCAATGACGCTGACCAGGTCCTCACCAGGACGACGGCGACGATGCCGGACGATATCGACGAAGTAAGCGAACAGCTCGCCCACGACCTCCACCCCGTACTGGTCCGACTTCTGCAGCTCCGGGTCGCTGGCACTCAACAGCTGCTGGGTGGCACGCAGGATGAAGGGGGCGTCCGACTCGGGCAGGTCGAGGATGGACATGATCACGGAGAGCGGAAACCACACTGCGACGTCGCGGGCGAAATCGACTTCCGCGCCGCGCTCGCGCATCTGCGCAAGGCATCGCTGCACCATGGCGTCCACCCGCCCCTCCAGACGCCGCACGCCCACACCCAGGAACCATGATTGGGTCAGCTCGCGAAACTTGCGATGCTCGGGCTCATCCATATCGATGAGGGTACGCACGCGTTCACGGCGCCCACTGCCGCGGCTGTCGCGCCGGGCCTGCAGCCATTCGCGACAATCGCCGACCGGCCGCTCGGACAGGCGCAGCAGCGACCACAGCACCTTCAAGGTCTCCGCAAGGCCGCCTGCGGCAAGGCCCTGTGCCTCCTCCTCCACCGCTCGTGGAATGAGGTTGAGCCGCGGCTCGTTGATGAACAGTTCATGCTGCCGCTCGATCCAGAGGATGTCGTCATGGCGGAACACTGCCCAAAACGGGCGATAAGGTTCGCGATCGACCCAGCCGATGGGCGTCTCTTCTCGCAGGCGATCAAAGTCCACTTCGAGTGATCGCAGGTCGCCGTAGCGAACGGGCGAGGTGACGTCGATATCGATGACCGGGACTCCGCGCGGGGCGCCGCCGGTCGTCAGGCTCACGGCCCGTGCCCGGTGGCGTGGAGCGCGGCGAGGTAACCAAAGGTCATGCCGGGGCCGAGCGTGGCGCCGGCAGCGGGATAGCTCTTGCCCATGGGCGAGGCCGCACAGTTACCCGCGGCATACAGCCCGGGAATCGGCGCGCCAGATTCATCCAGCGCGCGGGCCTGGGCGTCGGTGAGGAGGCCGCCATTGGTGCCGATGTCGCAGGGCTGGATGGGAATGGCATAGAACGGCGCCTTCACCAGCGGCGCCAGGCAACTGTTGGGTTGGACGGCGGGATCGCCGTAGTAACGGTCATAGAGGCTCTCGCCACGACCGAAATCTGGATCGATGCCCGCCTCGGCGTGACGATTGAAGGCTTCCACGGTGGCGGTCAGGGCCTGCGCCGGCACACC
>JAURMS010000247.1 GCA_030830595.1 Gammaproteobacteria bacterium
CCGCCTCCGTGGACCGCAATCTGTGCACCGCTGACGTAGGCCGACAACGGGGAGCCGAGGTACAGGCAGGCATCGGCCACGTCGCGCGGCTCACCCATGCGCCCGAGCGGCAGCATGGCGCCGATGCGCTGGATCCCTTCCGCTCCACCGTAGTGGGCCAGGGAGTTCGGCGTGGCGACGAGGCCGACAATGAGCGCGTTGACGCGGACTCCCTGCGGACCCCACTCCATCGCCAAGGACTCGGTCAGGTTGACGAGCCCGGCCTTCGCCGCCCCGTAGGCTGCGCTGTAGGGCGAGGCGCGCACGGCGGAGACGCTCGAAATATTGATGATCGAACCGCCCGCCTGCTGCCCTTGCATCACCCGGTAGGCAGCCTGGCTCATGAAGAAGGCGCCGGTCAGGTTCAGCTGGATGATCTTCTCGATGATCGCGGGCTCGGCCTCGGCCGAGGGCATCTCGGTCCCACCGCCGGCATTGTTGACCAGCACGTCGAGGCGGCCATGGCGGGTCAGGATCGTGTCGATGAGCGCCTGGCACTCGGCGGCCTTGCGCACGTCGCAAGCATGGTGCTCGACCTGCCGTCCTTCATGGGTTGGGAGCTGGGTAGGCACACGCCGGGAACAGGCCACCACCGTGGCCCCGGCTTCCAGGAAACGCGCGCTGATGCCGGCACCGATGCCGCTGACGCCACCGGTGACCAGCACCACCTTGCCGGTGAAATCGAGTGCCCCTTGCAAGTTACCGTCCCACATGGCGAATGCGTAAAAAAGTGCTATGTTATCTACGCTTCCTGCCAATTCTAGACCCATTTGACTGGCTGGATGCGAATTTCTCGTGGGGGCACATAACGAATCATGAAAGGTGAGGCACCGCAAACCCTGCCCGCCGTCCTGGCGCGTGCTGCAGACCTGCACGGCGACGCCGTGGCCATCGAGGACGGCGACCTGACGATGAGTTTCCGGGAGCTGGACGCCAAGGTGGCCGAGGCCGCAGCCGCCTTCGTGGCAGCCGGCATCAACCAGGGTGACCGGGTGGCCATCTGGGGCCCGAACGGCGCGAGCTGGATCATCGCCGCGCTAGGCGCCCAGTCGGCCGGGGCAGCCATCGTGCCCATGAATACGCGACTCAAGGGCCGTGAAGCCGGCTACATCCTGCGCCGCAGCCACGCGCGAGTGCTGTGCCATGACGGGCGCTTCCTGGGTCTCGACTTCGAGGCAATGATCGCCGGCGAGCCAATGCCGAACCTGTCGCTTCGGGTGCAAGTCGATTCCGATGAATGGCAGGGCTTCCTGGGTCGGGCGCGTGAGGCACATCGGCATGAGGCGGCCGCACGAACGGCGGCGCTGACGGCCGATGACCTGGCCGACGTGATGTTCACCTCCGGCACCACCGGCCAGCCCAAAGGCGTGATGTGTGCCCATGGGCAGAACGTCATGGTGTTCAGCGTGTGGAGCGCCATGGTCGGGCTCGAGGCCAGCGATCGCTACCTGATCGTCAACCCCTTCTTCCACGCCTTCGGTTACAAGGCCGGCTGGCTGGCCTGCCTGATCACCGGCGCCACCATCCTGCCGATGAAAGTGTTCGACGCTGGCGAGGTGATTCGCCGTATTGCCGCGGACCGCATCTCGGTGCTGCCCGGGCCGCCGGCCCTGTTCCAGTCGATGCTCGCGCATCCGGACCTGGATCGCAGCAAGACCGCCAGCCTGCGGCTAGCAGTGACCGGGGCCGCGAATGTGCCGGTCTCCCTGATCGAGCGGATGCGCGACGAGCTCGGTTTTTCGAGCGTTGTAACCGGCTACGGGCTCACCGAGTCCACCGGCACGGTCAGCATGTGCCGCCCGGACGACGATCCGGAAACCATCGCCACCAGCTGCGGCGTGCCGCTGCCCGGAATCGAGGTGAAGGTGGTCGACGACCGCGGCCAGGAAGTGCCGCGCGGGACCGAAGGGGAGATCTGGGTCAACGGGTTCAACGTGATGCAGGGTTACCTGGACGATCCGGAAGCCACGGCAGAGGCCATCGATGCAGACGGCTGGCTGCACACCGGCGACATCGGCACCCAGGACGAGCGCGGCTACCTGCGCATCACGGATCGCAAGAAGGACATGTTCATCGTCGGCGGCTTCAATTGCTATCCGGCAGAGATCGAATCGCTGATCAGCGCCCATTCGGGCGTGGCCCAGGTGGCAGTCGTCGGTGTGCCGGACGAGCGCATGGGCGAAGTGGCGGAGGCCTATGTGGTGCTCAGGCCCGGCGCCCCGGCCGATGCGGACTCCTTGATCAAGTGGTGTCGCGACAACATGGCCAATTACAAGGTGCCGCGCCGGGTGCACTTCGTGGAGGCACTGCCCATGACGGCCTCGGGCAAGGTGCAACGCTTTGCGCTACGCAAGGGCGAGAGTGCATGACGGACACGCCGTGGTTTTCTCAGGTCGAGCCGGCCCGCACCATCGAAGACCCCGATTCATTTGCCTGGGATCTCGAGACGGATTTCCTGGTCGCTGGCTCGGGTGCAGCCGGGTCGAGTGCCGCCGCCGAGGCGCTCGAGCAGGGCCTTAACGTGACCATCGTGGACCGCTATGCAGGGGGCGGAGCAAGTGCGGCGAGCGGTGGGGTGATTTACGCAGGCGGGGGCACCGCCATCCAGCGCGAGGCCGGCGTGGAGGATACGCCGGAGGAAATGTTTCGCTACCTCTCCATGGAAACCCAGGGTTGCGTCAGCGATGCCACGCTGCGTCGATTCTGCGAGCAGAGCCGACACACGGTGGATTGGCTGGTGGCCAAGGGCGTGGAATTTCGCGCCACGCTCTATCCGGGCAAGACCTCCTATCCACAGGTCGATTACTTTCTCTACCACTCCGATAACTCCCTGCTGCCGGACTATGCAGCCCGCGCGCGCCCCGCGGCGCGTGGGCATCGCGGCGCAGGACGCCTGACCCGCAAGCAGATGCTCACCGCCGTGGGCCTCGGCGGCTCGATCATCTGGCCGCTGCACGACTGGATCCGCGCCCAGGGCGGGCGGTTCATGCCCTATACCGAGGTGCGCCAGTTGCTCATGGAC